>CAJQHO010000029.1 GCA_905478185.1 uncultured Flavobacteriales bacterium
TGGGCCAATAATTTTTGAGCTAATAATTTCACTTCTTCTACAGAGATATTTTCAATTGCTTCAGATGCAAATGCGTAGGTTAAAACTGCCTTTGCTTCTTCAATACCAATCCCTCTACTTCTCATGTAGAAAAGTGCTTTTTCATCCAATTGACCAATAGTACAACCATGACTACACTTTACATCATCAGCATAAATCTCTAATTGTGGTTTGCTGTCAATAGTAGAATTATCACTTAATAATAAGTTGTTGTTAGACTGGAATGCATCAATTTTTTGTGCATCAGGACGCACCATAATTTTACCGTTAAACACTCCTTTGGAATGCCCTAAATAAATTCCTTTGTACATCTCATTACTTCTACAGTGTGCGCTTTTATGATCCACAAAAGTATGATTGTCAGCAAGCTGATTGTCATCCAATATTGAAATACCATTCATATTGCTTTCGCAATTAGAACCGTTTTGTTCAAAATTTAAGTTGTTTCTGGTGAATGAGCCTCCAAAAATAAGTGTGTTAATATCGCAAGTAGAATCTTGTTCTTGATATACATTTACTGTATCAATCAATCTAGATTCTGGCGTGTTGTTTTGTATTTTGTTGTATTCTACTTTTGTGTTTTTAGCGCAATGTATCTGAGTAAAATGATTTACCATTGAAGTGGAATCATTCAGGGTTTGAATTCTTTCTACAAACTTTACCTCAGCATTATCACCAACAGAAATTAGGTTTCTGTATTGAGAAAAATTATTTTCTGTAGTTGCAAAAAACAAAATTTCAATAGGACTTTCTAGCACAGTGTTTTTATCCACTGAAATAGTAAATCCATTTTGAGCAAGGGCTTTATTCAGTTGTAAAATACTATCAGTTGTATTACTTCCAAAATTAGAAAAACCATTAATACTTACTCCTTTGATATTTGGACTGCCGATTAGTTTTCCATCAGAAAAAATAATTCTATTCTCAAATCCTAAAGAATGTTTATCAACTGTAGAGGAATCAATAATTTCTCCTGTATTTTCAATAGTATATTCTTTAGTGACTATCTTTTTAAGTGAAGTGTATTTCCACTCCTCATCTTTGGTTGTTGGAAATCCTTTTGACATGAAAGAAGTAAAAAGCTCTTTCTTTTCACCAGAAATCTGTACCCCTTCCGAATACGATTTTAAATTTTCAATTAAGCCCACTTTTTATCTTCTTCTTTAGTTACCCAATCATACCCTTTTTCTTCTAGCTCATGTGCTAATTCTGCTCCTCCCGACTTAACGATTCTCCCATTGTATAATACATGTACAAAGTCAGGAACAATATAGTCCAATAATCTTTGGTAATGCGTAATAATAACAGTTGCATTATCCGCACTTCTTAGTTTGTTTACTCCATTAGCAACAATTCTAAGCGCATCAATATCCAACCCAGAATCAGTCTCGTCCAAAATAGCTAATTTAGGTTCTAACATTGCCATCTGAAAAATCTCATTTCTTTTCTTTTCTCCACCAGAGAATCCTTCATTCATGTTACGCGATAAGTAACCTTGCTTGATGCTTAAAAGCTCCATCTTTTCTCGCATCATTTTTAACAAATCCTTAGTTGGAATAGGCTCTAAACCTTGTGCTTTCCTTTTTTCTGTAATTGAAGTTTTTATAAAGTTAGAAACTGAAATTCCAGGAATTTCAACAGGATATTGGAAAGAAAGAAATACACCATTATGTGCTCTTTCCTCTGGATCTAATTCCAATAAATCCTTTCCGTTAAAAGTAATGTTTCCGCCTTCAACTTCATAGTCTTCATTACCAGCAATTATTGCCGAGAGCGTACTTTTCCCAGAACCGTTAGGGCCCATGATAGCATGGATTTCCCCTGCTTTCACTTCTAAGTTTATTCCTTTTAGGATTTGATTATCTTCAATTCCTGCTTTTAAGTCTTTTATCTGTAACATTTTCTTGTTTTTAACCTACTGAACCTTCAAGGCTGATTTCTAATAATTTTTGTGCTTCTACTGCAAATTCCATTGGTAATTGGTTAAGTACATCCTTGCAATACCCATTTACAATTAAGGCAATTGCTGCTTCTGTCCCTATCCCTCTTTGATTGCAATAGAATATTTGATCTTCTCCAATTTTTGAGGTAGTTGCTTCATGCTCTACTTTAGAAGAGTTATTTTTAACTTCAATGTAAGGGAAAGTGTGCGACCCACATTTATCTCCCATAAGTAAAGAATCACATTGAGAAAAATTTCTAGAGTTAGTAGCACCCTTTGAAATCTTAACTAATCCTCTATAATTTCCATCACTTTTTCCTGCTGATATTCCTTTTGCGATAATAGTACTCTTAGTGTTTTTCCCTAAGTGAATCATTTTTGTTCCAGTATCTGCTTGTTGTCTGTTGTTAGTTACTGCAACTGAGAAAAATTCTCCAATTGAGTTATCTCCTTTTAAAATACAAGAAGGATACTTCCAAGTTACTGCTGAACCTGTCTCTACTTGTGTCCAAGAGATTTTGGCGTTTTTATGACATATTCCTCTTTTAGTTACAAAGTTGAAGACTCCACCAACACCCTCTGCATTTCCTGGGTACCAGTTTTGTACAGTAGAATATTTTATATCTGCATCATCCATAGCGATTAATTCTACTACTGCAGCATGCAATTGATTTTCATCTCGCATTGGAGCTGTACACCCTTCCAAATAACTTACTTGAGAACCTTCATCAGCAATTAATAAAGTTCTTTCAAATTGCCCAGTTCCCGCCTCATTAATTCTGAAATAAGTAGAAAGTTCCATTGGGCATTTTATTCCTTTTGGAATATAGCAAAAGGAACCATCAGAAAATACGGCTGCATTTAGTGCAGAAAAGAAATTATCTCTAGCAGGAACAACAGTTCCTAAATATTTTTTTACTAACTCTGGATGATCTTTAATTGCATCAGAGATAGAGCAGAAAATAATTCCTTTCTCAGCTAAAGTATCTTTAAAAGAAGTAGCTACTGATACTGAATCCATTACGATATCTACAGCTACATTTGCTAATTTCTTTTGTTCATCAATTGAAATTCCTAGCTTATCAAAAGTTTTTTTCATTTCAGGATCTAAATCATCTAAACTGTCCAAAACAGGTTTTTGTTTAGGTGCTGAATAATAGATTACATCTTGATAATTAGGTTTGGTATAGTTAATGTTTGCCCAATTTGGCTCTTCCATTTCCAACCAAGATTTATACGCTTTTAATCGGTATTCCAACATCCATTCCGGTTCATTTTTCTTTGCAGAAATAATGCGCACCACATCTTCTGAAAGCCCCTTTGGGATGGTGTCTGATTCAATGTCTGTTGTAAATCCGTATTTATATTCGGTTGATGTTACTTTTTCTAATAACTCGTCTTCCGACTGTTTTTTTTGCTCACTCATTTTTGTAAATTATTATAAAGAAAAACTTTCCCCACAACCACACGTTCTGCTTGCGTTTGGGTTGTTGAATACAAACCCTTTTCCGTTTAGTCCGTCAGAAAACTCTAAAGTAGTCCCAACTAAGTATAAAAAACTTTTTTTATTGATTAACAGTTTGATGTCATTGTCTTCAATTAATTCATCTTCATCATTTCTTGAATTATCAAAGTCTAATTTATAGTTTAAACCCGAACACCCACCACTTTCAACACCAACTCTTACAAATTGCTTGTTTTCAGTGTCTTTATCTAGTAGATAAAGTAATCTTTCTTTTGCAGAATTACTTATTTTAATCATTTATTTAGAATAGTTCTAACTTAGGGCGGCAAATATACAAAATAAAGCGCATATTTTCTCTATCTTTGCACTATGAGTATATTTGAAGATAAAGGCGTGAATACAACCTCAATTGAGAGTTTGGGGGAGTTTGGTTTAATAGATCATTTAACAAATGGAATTATAACTAAAAATAGTTCAACTGTTAAAGGTATTGGTGATGATGCTGCTGTTATTGATATGGGAGATAAGTATCAATTAGTTAGTACTGATTTGTTAGTTGAGGGAGTTCATTTTGATTTATCTTATATGCCATTAAAGCATTTAGGATACAAAGCTGTGGCTATAAATGTATCTGATATTTGCGCTATGAATGGTGATGCAAAACAAATAACTCTTGGGCTTGCTTTAAGTAATAGATATACAGTTGAGGCTCTTGAAGAATTATATGATGGAATAAAATTAGCTTGCGAACATTATGGGGTAGATTTAGTAGGAGGAGACACTACTTCTTCAACATCTGGCTTAATGATAAGTGTTACGGTTTTAGGTGAGGTTGACAAGAATAAAATTACTTATAGAAGTGGAGCAAAAGTAAATGATTTAATAGTTTGTACTGGAGATTTAGGTGCTGCTTATTTAGGACTTCAGATCCTAAATAGAGAGAAGGAAATGTTTAAGGAAAACCCTACAATACAACCTGATTTAACAGGCAATGATTATGTATTAAGAAGGCAATTAAAACCAGAAGCGGCTATAAAATATACTCGAATATTAAAAGAATTAGATATAGTCCCCACTTCAATGATAGATATTTCAGATGGACTTTCTTCTGAAGCGTTACATCTCTCAAAATCATCAGAAGTTGGGATTACTTTGCATGAAGACAAAATCCCTGTAGATTATACTGCTATGAATTTAGCAAATGAGTTTAATATGAATCCTATTTTTTGCGCACTAAGTGGAGGAGAGGATTACGAATTGCTTTTTACTATTGGTCAAGAACATTATGAAAAATTAAAGAAAGATCCTGATTTTACTATTGTTGGTTTTGTAACTGATAAATCAGAAGGGAATAATTTTATAGCTAATGATGGAAGCTCACATCCCCTAACTGCACAGGGATGGGATGCCATGAAGAACAGTTAATAAAGTATATTTTAATTATTCATTAAACCTTCAATCTCCTCTATCTCAATAGGGATATTTTTCATTAAATCATCTGGGCCGTTTGCGGTAACTAGAATGTCATTTTCTAAGCGTATTCCCAATTCTTCTTCTAAAATATAAATTCCTGGCTCACAAGTAAACACCATCCCCTCTTGCATTGGCCAATCCATAGAACCAACATCATGTACATCTAAACCTAAATAGTGTGATGTCCCATGCATAAAATACCTTTTGAAAAGAGGATTTTTAGGATCTTGTTTTTGCACATCATGTTTATCCAAAAGTCCTAGCTTGATAAGTTCTAATTCCATTATTCTTCCAATTTCAGCGTTATACTCTTTAAACTTTGTTCCTGGAGCTAGCATTTTAGTAGCTTCCTTCATCACATGTAAAACTGAATTATAGACTGATTTTTGTCGTTTAGAGAATTTCCCATTTACAGGTATAGTTCTTGTTAAATCAGAGGCATAATTAGCGTATTCTGCCCCAAAGTCCATGAGTAAGATATCTCCATCTTTACAAGCCTTGTTGTTTTCAATATAATGTAAAACGCATGAATCAATTCCAGATCCAATAATTGGTTGATAAGCAAACCCATTAGAGCGATTCCTTAAGAACTCATGCATCAATTCAGCTTCAATTTCATATTCCATAACTCCTGGCTTAATAAATGGAAGAATTCTTCTCAAACCTTTTTCAGTAATGTTACAAGCATTTTGCATTAATGCAATTTCAGTGTCTGACTTTATTGCTCTTAACTCGTGCATAATAGGAGCTACTTCCTTAATTTCTGTTGTAGAAAATTTACTTTCAATCATCAATCGAAATCTATCATCTCTTGTTTGAACTTCAGATGCAGATCGGCTATGAATGTTTTTGTTTAAATAAACACCATCTGCTTTTGAGATCAAGTCATTTAATTTACCTTCCAACTCACTTAGCCAGAAAACAGTTTTTATTCCTGAAGTGTTATATGCACCTTCCTTTGTTAGCTTTGCACCTTCCCAAATGGCAATATGCTCATTTGTTTCTTTTAAAAATAAAACTTCACGCATATTTTCATCAGGATGATTCGGAAATAAAACTAAAACACTCTCTTCTTGATCAACCCCGCTTAACCAAAATAAATCATTGTTCTGTCTGAATGGCATAGTCCCATCTGCATTAGTTGGCATTATATCATTTGCATTAAAAATAGCGAGATCATTCCCTTTTATTTTAGCGTTAAATAATGTCCTATTTTTTATAAATAGCTGCCTGTCAATTGTTAAGTATTTCATCTGTTATTTTTAAAAGAATGTCAAAGGTAGTAAAATAAGGCTTATCTATAATTATTATGAATTAGAAAAATAGGTTGTTTATTTGTACTATCTACCTTACCTTTGCCACTTAACATTATAAAATAATAAAATGAGTAATGGATTGTCATATTCTTCAGTTGGAAGAAAAGTTTTAATGGCCTTGTCAGGTTTTTTCCTGTTGTTTTTTTTAATGCAACATTTTGTAATCAATTTATTTTCGGTAATCAGTGCTGATTTATTTAACGAGATTTCTCATTTTATGGGAACAAATGGATTAATTCAGTTTGTACTGCAGCCTATATTGATATTTGGATTTTTGTTTCATTTAGCAATGGGAATGTATTTAGAAAGGAAAAATAGTGCCGCTCGACCTATTAAATACGCAATGGATAAGCCATCAGAAAACTCTAATTGGATGAGTAGAAATATGCTTATTACAGGCATCATGGTAATGTTATTTTTAGGTTTACACTTCTATGATTTTTGGTTTCCAGAAATCAAAACAAAATTTATTGAAGGTGATTGGAGTGGATTGCATAATGGCGAATTCAGGTATTGGGAAGAATTACATCATAAATTTCAAGATTTAATTAGAGTTTCAATTTATTGTGTTGCTTTTATTTTCTTAGCACTTCATTTATCTCATGGTTTTCAATCAGCATTTCAGTCAGCAGGATTTAGTCATAATAAGTACACTCCAATAATAAAGAAATTAGGAACACTTTATGCTATTATAATTCCTTTTGGATTTATATTTATTGCATTGTTCCATTATTTTACACAAAATTAAAAATTAAGCTATGTCAGTTTTAGATTCTAAGATTCCAGATGGGCCATTAAAAGATAAATGGACTAATCATAAAAACAAGATTGATCTTGTTAACCCAGCTAACAAAAGAAACATTGATATAATAGTTGTTGGTACGGGTTTGGCTGGTGGTTCTGCAGCTGCATCACTTGCCGAAATGGGATATAATGTAAAATCATTTTGTTATCAAGATTCTCCAAGAAGAGCACATTCTATAGCGGCACAAGGAGGGATTAATGCAGCAAAAAACTATCAAAATGACGGGGATTCTGTTTATCGGTTATTTTATGACACGGTAAAAGGAGGAGATTATAGATCGAGAGAAGCAAATGTGCACCGCTTGGCAGAGGTTTCAGGAAATATAATTGACCAATGTGTAGCGCAAGGAGTTCCTTTCGGCAGAGATTATGGTGGGCTTTTAGATAATCGTTCGTTTGGAGGAGTATTAGTTTCCAGAACATTTTATGCTAAAGGACAAACAGGACAACAATTATTGTTAGGGGCTTATTCGGCATTGAACAGACAAATTGCAAAAGGAAAAGTTACTATGTACAATCGTCATGAGATGGTTGAATTGGTAAAAGTGAATGGA
>CAJQHO010000030.1 GCA_905478185.1 uncultured Flavobacteriales bacterium
CCCATTTTAGTAAAGATATAATATGCCAACAATACAACAATTAGTAAGAAAAGGAAGGACTACTATTAAGAAAAAAAGTAAGTCGTTAGCTCTAAAAAGCTGCCCTCAAAGAAGAGGAGTGTGTACAAGAGTTTATACAACAACACCTAAAAAACCAAACTCAGCATTAAGAAAAGTTGCTAGGGTAAGGTTGACAAACGGAAATGAAGTGAATGCTTACATTGGAGGAGAGGGACATAATCTTCAAGAGTATTCAGTAGTTTTAGTTAGAGGAGGAAGAGTGAAAGATTTACCAGGAGTAAGATACCATATTGTCAGAGGTGCTTTAGATACTTCTGGGGTAAGTGAAAGAACTCAAAGAAGATCAAAATATGGTGCTAAAAAATCTAAGAAGAAATAATTTATAAATAAGGAATGAGAAAGAAAAGAGCCAAGAAAAGAATTTTATTACCAGATCCAAGATTTGGTAGTGTAACTGTAACAAGGTTTGTAAATAATCTAATGTTAGACGGTAAGAAAAACACTGCTTTTAAAGTGTTTTATACTGCTTTAGATAGTATTGCGGCAAAAATAGAGGAGGAAGAAGTTTTAGTAGTTTTTGAAAAAGCTTTAGATAATGTATCTCCTCATGTAGAGGTAAGATCAAGAAGAATTGGAGGGGCTACTTTCCAAATTCCTCATCCAGTAAGAGAAGATAGAAAAATATCTTTAGGGATGAAATGGATGATTACTGCTGCAAGAAAAAGAAATGAAAAAACAATGGATGCTAAATTAGCTGCTGAGTTAATGGCTGCTTATAAGGAAGAAGGTACTGCTTATAAGAAAAAGCAAGATACTCATAGAATGGCAGAGGCAAATAAGGCATTTTCACACTTTAGATTTTAATTAGATATGGCTAGAGATTTAACATACACTAGAAATATTGGTATTGCAGCTCATATTGATGCTGGAAAAACCACTACTACTGAAAGGATTCTTTATTACGGAGGGGTTTCTCATAAAATTGGAGAAGTACATGATGGTGCTGCTACTATGGACTGGATGGAGCAAGAGCAAGAAAGAGGAATTACAATTACTTCTGCTGCTACTACTTTAACTTGGGATTATAGAGAGAAAGAATATCATGTAAATATTATTGATACTCCTGGACATGTTGATTTTACTGTAGAGGTAAATAGATCGCTTAGAGTTTTAGATGGTTTAGTTTTCTTATTTTCTGCTGTTGATGGTGTTGAGCCACAATCAGAAACTAACTGGAGACTTGCAAATAACTATAATGTTCCAAGAATTGGTTTTGTAAATAAAATGGACAGACAAGGTGCTAATTTCTTAGCAGTTTGTAGAGATGTAAAAGAGATGTTAGGATCTCATGCATTACCATTGCAAATTCCTATTGGAGCTGAAGATGAATTTGAAGGAGTTGTTGATTTAATTAATTTTAGAGGGATTGTTTGGAATGAGCATGATCAAGGAATGACTTTTAAAGAAGTTGAAATTCCTGCTGATATTATTGATGAGGCAAGACAATATAGAGGTGAGCTTTTAGAGGCTGTTGCTGAGTTTGATGAGACTTTGATGGAAAAGTACTTTGAAGATGAAAATTCATTAACTGAAAGAGAAATATTAAATGCATTAAGAGAAGCTACAATTTCTGGAAAAGTTGTTCCAATGATGTGTGGTTCTGCATTTAAAAATAAGGGAGTTCAAGCAATGCTTGATATGGTGATGGAGATTTTACCATCACCAATGGATGTAGATGCAATTGTTGGTACTAATCCTGATACAGATGAAGAAGAAAGTAGAAAACCTGCTTTTGATGCTCCTTTTTCTGCATTAGCATTTAAAATTGCAACCGATCCTTATGTTGGTAGATTGTGTTTTACGAGAGCTTATTCAGGAGTTTTAGAGCAAGGTACTTTCGTTCATAATTCAAGAACTGGTAAAAAAGAGAGAATCTCTCGTATTTACCAAATGCATTCTAATAAGCAGAATCAAATTGATACTTTAGGAGCTGGAGATATTGCTGCTTTAGTTGGATTTAAAGATATTAGAACTGGAGATACTTTATGTGATTTAAAGAATCCTATTGTTTTAGAATCTATGGACTTTCCAGATCCAGTAATTGGAATTGCAATTGAGCCAAAAACTCAAAAAGATTTAGATAAATTAGGAGTTGCTTTAGGTAAGTTAGCTGAAGAAGATCCTACATTTACTGTTAAGACTGATGAAGATTCAGGCCAAACAATTGTTTCAGGAATGGGAGAATTACACTTGGAGATCATTATGGATAGATTAAAAAGAGAATTTGGTGTTGAGTGTAATGAAGGTGCTCCTCAAGTTGCTTATAAGGAATCTATATCATCAGCTGTAGATCATAGAGAAATTTATAAGAAACAATCTGGTGGTAGAGGGAAATTTGCAGACATTAAGTTTGAATTATCCCCTGTTGATGCTGATTTTGAGGGTGAAGGTCTTCAATTTATCAATGAAATTAAAGGTGGTAATATCCCTAAGGAATTTATACCTTCAGTTGAAAAAGGATTTAAGATGGCTATGTCTAATGGTGTTTTAGCTGGTTTCCCACTTAATACATTAAAAGTTAGATTGTATGATGGTTCTTATCATGATGTGGATTCTGATGCATTGTCATTTGAATTAGCTGCACAAATAGCATTTAAATCTGCATGTAAATTAGCTACACCTAAAATTCTTGAGCCAATTATGAAGTTATCAGTAATTACTCCTGAAATTAATATGGGAGATGTAATTGGAGATTTAAATAGAAGAAGAGGTCAGGTTGAAGGAATGGATGATAAAGGAGGTGCTAAAGTTGTAAGTGCTAAAGTTCCATTATCAGAAATGTTTGGATACATTACAGACTTAAGAACAATTACTTCAGGTAGAGCAACATCAACTATGGAGTTCTTTGACTTTGTTGAAGCTCCAAAAAATATATCTGAAGAAGTAATTAAAAAAGTAAAAGGAGAATAATATGGCACAGAAAGTAAGAATAAAATTAAAATCGTTTGATCACACTTTAGTGGATCAATCAGCTGAGAAAATCGTAAAAACGGTTAAAAATTCAGGAGCGATTGTTAGTGGACCAATTCCATTACCAACTCACAAAAGAATCTTTACTGTATTGAGATCACCTCACGTAAATAAGCAAGCAAGAGAGCAGTTTCAATTATCTAATCATAAGAGATTAATGGATATTTATAGCTCTTCATCAAAAACTATTGATGCTTTAATGAAGTTAGAGTTGCCAAGTGGAGTTCATGTTGAAATTAAAGTAATTTAAAAAAGAAAAAGATGCCAGGTTTAATAGGTAAAAAAATAGGAATGACTTCTGTCTTCTCAGAAGAAGGAAAAAATATTCCATGTACAATCTTAGAGGTAGGGCCTTGTAAGGTTACGCAAATAAAAACTGAAGAAGTTGATGGTTATAGTGCTGTTCAATTAGGTTTTGCTGAGCAAAAAGAAAGTAGAGTTTCTAAAGCTGCTTTAGGGCACTTTAAAAAAGCTGATTCAGCTCCTTTGAAAAAACTAGTAGAATTTCCAGCAGACTTTTCTGAAGTTGCTTTAGGAGATACTATGAATGTTGAAATGTTTGAAGAAGGTGATTTTGTTGCTGTAGTTGGAACTTCAAAAGGAAAAGGATTTCAAGGTGTTGTGAAGCGTCATAACTTTAGAGGTGTTGGTGATGCAACTCACGGTCAGCATAACAGATTAAGAGCTCCTGGTTCTATTGGTGCAGCTTCTTATCCCGCAAGAGTATTCAAAGGAATGAGAATGGCTGGGCAAATGGGTAATGCAAGAGTAAAAGTTGAAAACTTACAAGTTTTAAGAGTTTTAGCAGATAAAAATATGATAGTAGTGAAAGGAGCTGTTCCTGGAGCAAACAACTCATACATAACAATAGAAAAATAATGAAATTAGCAGTACATAATATTACAGGAAAAGAGACTTCTAAAAAAGTTGATTTAAGTAATGATGTATTTGGTGTTGAACCAAATGATCATGCAATCTACTTAGATGTAAAACAATATTTAGCAGCTAAAAGATCTGGAACGCATAAAGCTAAAGAAAGATCTGATGTTAAAGGTAGTAGAAGAAAATTAAGAAAACAAAAAGGAAGTGGTGCTGCCAGAGTTGGTGATATCAAAAATCCATTGTTTAGAGGTGGAGGTAGAGTTTTTGGACCAAGACCAAGAAGTTATGACTTTAAAGTAAATAAAAAAGTAAAAAGATTAGCACGTAAATCTGCACTTTCTTATATGGCTAAAGATAAGAATATCATAGTTTTAGAAGACTTTTCTTTTGATACTCCAAAGACTAAATCTTACACTGACATCTTATCTAATTTTGATTTACTAGATAATAAAACAGTATTAGTACTTGCTGAGTCAAATAAAAATATATTTTTGTCATCCCGTAATTTAAAGAAGGTAAAAGTGGTATTAGCTTCAGAATTAAACACTTACACTGTTATGAATGCTAATAAATTGATGGTTATGGAATCGTCAATCAATGAAATAGAGAAGAACTTTTAATATTTAAGTGATGAGTATTATAAAAAAACCGGTTATAACCGAAAAAATGACAGACCAAAGCGAGAAGTATAATCGTTTTGCTTTTGTTGTGGATAGAAAAGCAAATAAGATTGAAATCAAAAAAGCTGTTGAAGATATGTATGATGTAGCGGTTGATTCAGTTAGAACTATGGTGTGTATAGGCAAGAAAAGAGTTAGAGGAACAAAGTCTGGTATGGTTGTTGGTAAAACAGCAACTTACAAAAAAGCGATTGTAACTTTAGCTGAAGGAGATTCTATAGACTTTTATAGTAACATTTAATTAGAGCACAATGGCATTAAGAAAATTTAAACCAACAACTCCAGGTCAAAGACATAAAGTAGCAATTACTTTTGAAGAAATTACTGCATCTAAGCCAGAGAAAAGTTTATTAGCAAAGAAGACTAGATCAGGAGGTAGAAACGATACTGGTAAAATGACTATCGAGAACATTGGTGGTGGTCATAAAAAGAGATACAGAATAATTGATTTTAAAAGAAATAAATTTGGTATTCCTGCTAAAGTTGCTACTATTGAGTATGATCCGAACAGAACAGCAAATATTGCTTTATTACACTATGTTGATGGTGAAAAAAGATACATGTTAGCACCTGATGGATTAAAAGTTGGAACTGAAGTAATATCTTCTAAAGAAGCTTCCATTAATGTTGGGAATACTTTACCTTTAAGTGAATTGCCTTTAGGTACAGTTATTCATAATATTGAGTTAAAACCAGGACAAGGTGGTATTATGGTTAGAAGTGCTGGTTCATACGCTCAATTAATGGCAAAAGATGGTAAGTATGCTGTTATTAAGTTAGCTTCTGGAGAAATTAGAAAAATATTAATGACTTGCTTAGCAACTATTGGTTCAGTTTCTAATCCTCAACATCAATTACAAGTATCTGGTAAAGCTGGTAGAAGCAGATGGAAAGGTAGAAGACCAAATGTAAGAGCAACAATTAAAAACCCTGTTGATCATCCAATGGGTGGTGGTGAAGGGAAGCATTCTGGAGGGTTACCAAGAAACAAAAATGGTGTACCAGCTAAAGGATATAAAACAAGGAATAAGAAGAAAGCTTCTGATAAGTATATAATTGAAAGAAGAAAAAAGAAATAATTTATGGCTAGATCGTTAAAAAAAGGACCATTTATTCATTACAAATTGCAAAAGAAAGTTGATGCAATGAATGAGTCAGGAAAAAATTCAGTAATCAAAACTTGGTCAAGAGCATCAATGATATCTCCTGATTTTGTTGGGAAGACTTTTGCAGTGCATAATGGAAGAAACTTTATTCCTGTATTTGTTACTGAAAACATGGTAGGGCATAAATTAGGTGAATTTTCTCCAACAAGGACTTATAGAGGTCATGGAGCTAATAGAAAAAAATAAGTAAATGGGAGCTAGAAAAAGAATTGCAGCAGATGCAAGGAAGGAAGCGAAAAAGAAAATCGCTTTTGCAAAATTGAATAATTGTCCTACTTCACCAAGAAAGATGAGGTTAATTGCTGATTTAATTAGAGGAATGGATGCTGATAAAGCATTAGCTGAACTTAAATTAAATCCAAAAGAGGCTTCAGGAAGAATGGAGAAACTTTTATTATCAGCATTAGCAAATTGGGAAGCTAAAAATGAAGGTCAAAGAATGGATGAGGCTAACCTTTATGTTTCTGAAGTTAGAGTTGATGGTGGTAGAATGTTAAAAAGAGTTCAACCTGCACCTCAAGGTAGAGCACATAGAATAAGAAAAAGATCTAACCATGTTACTTTAGTGGTTGATAGTAGACAAATAGAAGCAATAAATTAATATGGGACAAAAGACAAACCCAATTGGGAATAGATTAGGTATTATCAGAGGATGGGATTCTAACTGGTATGGTGGTAACGACTTTGGTGATAAATTAGCAGGTGATGCTAAAATCAGAAAGTATTTAAAAGTAAGACTTTCAAGAGCGAGTGTTGCAAAAATTGCTATCGAAAGAACTTTGAAATTAGTTACAGTTACAATTCATACTGCTCGTCCAGGTATTATTATTGGTAAAGGTGGTCAAGAAGTTGAGACACTTAAACAAGAAATTAAGAAGATTACAAATAAAGATATTCAGATTAATATTTTTGAAGTAAAAAGACCTGAACTTGAAGCTACTTTAGTTGCTGATAGTATTGCAAGACAAATTGAAGGAAGAGTTTCATATAAGAGAGCTACAAAAATGGCTATTGCATCTACAATGAGAATGGGAGCTGAAGGAATTAAAGTTCAAATTTCAGGAAGATTAAATGGAGCAGAGATGGCAAGATCTGAAATGATGAAAGATGGAAGAACTCCATTACATACTTTTAGAGCTGATATCGATTATTGTTTGGCTGAGGCTTTAACACAATATGGTTTAATTGGTGTGAAAGTATGGATTTGTAGAGGCGAAGTTTATGGAAAGCGTGACTTAATGCTACACTTTAAAGCTCCAAAGAAGAAAGGAGGAGGAAAACCAGGAGGAAATAATAGAAGAAGAAAGTAATTAGAACTTTAGAAAAGAATTAAGAAATGTTACAACCAAAGAAAACAAAATTCAGAAAGATGCAAAAGGGCAAGATGAAAGGTAATGCTCAAAGAGGACACCAGTTGTCTTTCGGATCTTACGGAATTAAAGCTCTTGAGGAAGTGTGGATTACTGCTCGTCAGATTGAGGCAGCCAGAGTTGCAGTTACTCGTTATATGAAAAGACAAGGTCAAGTTTGGATTAGAATTTTCCCTGACAAACCAATTACTAAAAAACCTGCAGAGGTAAGGATGGGTAAAGGTAAGGGAGCTCCAGAGTACTGGGCAGCAACAGTCTCTCCAGGAAGAATGCTTTTTGAGTGTGATGGAGTTGATTTAGAAACAGCTAAAGAAGCATTAAGATTAGCAGCACAAAAATTACCAATCAAAACTAAGTTTGTAATAAGAAGAGACTTACAAAAGAATTAAGAAAATGAAAGCACAAGTATTAACAGATATGCCGGAAAATGAACTTCATGATCTTTTAGTTACAGAAAGAGAGAAGTTAATTAAAATGAAAATGAGTCATGCAGTTTCTCCTATGGAGAACCCTTTGCAAATTAAATTTACTCGTAAAGCAATTGCTAGAGTAATGACTGAGCTTTCAAATAGAAGAAATACATCAAAATAATAAAGATGGAAAGAAAAGATAGAAAAGAAAGAATAGGTGTTGTTACTAGTAACAAAATGGAAAAGTCTATTGTTGTTGCAATCGAAAGAAAAGTAAAGCACGAATTATATGGTAAGTTTTTGAAGAAAACTTCAAAGTTTATTGCACATGATGAAGAAAACACATGTAATGAAGGGGATACTGTGAAAATTATGGAGACAAGACCATTAAGTAAGAATAAGAATTGGAGATTAGTAGAAATAATCGAAAGAGCGAAATAAGATGATACAACAAGAATCAAGAGTAAAAGTTTCTGATAATAGTGGAGCAAAAGAAATACTTTGTATTAGAGTTTTAGGTGGTACAAAAAGACGTTACGCTTCAGTTGGAGATAAAATTGTAGGTACAGTAAAACATGCTATGCCTTCAGGAAATATTAAAAAAGGACAGGTTGTAAAAGCTGTTATTGTAAGAACTAGAAAAGAAGTAAGAAGACCTGACGGATCTTACATTCGTTTTGGCGATAATGCTTGCGTTATCATTGATGAAAACGGACAAATGAAAGGTACTCGTGTATTCGGACCAGTTGCTAGAGAATTACGTGACAATGATTTTATGAAAGTTGTTTCATTAGCACCAGAGGTGTTATAAATATTAGATGATGGCAAAAATTAAGATAAAAAAGAACGATACAGTTATAGTAACTACTGGAAACTCTAAAGGAGTAAAAGGTAAAGTTATTAAAGTATACCCTAGTAAAAATAGAGCTATGGTTGAAGGTGCTAATATGATTTCTAAGCATACGAAACCTAATGCTGCTAGCCCACAAGGTGGGATTGTTAAGCAGGAAGCTTCAATTCATATTTCTAACTTAGTTTTGGTTGATCCTAAATCAGGAGAAGCAACAAAAATAGGAAGAAAGGTGGATGAAAAAACAGGGAAAATAGTTAGATATTCTAAGAACTCAGGAGAAGTAATTAAATAATGGAATACACACCAAGATTAAAGAAAAAGTACCAAACTGAGGTTGTAAACAACCTTAAAGGGAACTATAAATCAGTTATGCAAGTACCAAAACTAGTTAAGATTTGTCTTAACCAAGGTATTGGAAGTGCATCATCTGATAAGAAACAAATTGAAGCTGCACAGAACGAAATGACTATGATTACAGGTCAAAAAGCTGTGTTAACTAAATCAAGTAAAGATATCTCTAACTTTAAGTTAAGAAAAGGTATGCCTGTTGGTGTTAGGGTAACTTTAAGAGGAGATAAAATGTATGAATTCTTAGATAGATTTGTTACTTCAACTTTACCAAGGGTTCGTGATTTTTCAGGAATTCCTCCAAAAGGATTTGATGGTAGAGGGAACTATACTATGGGAATAAAAGAGCAAATTGCTTTCCCAGAAATTAGTATTGATAAAATTAATAAAATAACAGGTATGGATATTACTTTTGTAACTGACACTGACTCAGATGAAGGAGCTTTAGCATTACTTAAGGAATTAGGTTTACCATTTCAAAAGCATGATGATTTTGAAAGACAGAGAAAAGAACAAATAGAAAAAGCCAGAAAAGAAAAAAGAAGAGAGGCTGAGGAACAAGCAAAATTAGAAGCTTCTAATGAAGAAAATTCTGATGGAGCTGAAAATGCAAAGGAGGAATCTGGAACTATTGAGAATGTATCTGAACAAGAAAATAATACTTCTGACACAAAAGAATCAGAAGCTAAAGAAAATAATCAAGATTTATCAGAAGAAGCTGATAAATCAGAAAGTTAAAATTTATGGCAAAAGAATCAATGAAAGCCCGTGAGGTAAAAAGAGAAAAATGTGTTGCAAAGTATGCTGATAAAAGAGCTGCATTAAAAGCTGCTGGTGATTATGAAGGATTGCAAAAATTACCAAAAGATGCATCTCCAATTAGAATGCACAACAGATGTAAACTCACAGGAAGACCAAAAGGATATATGAGACAGTTTGGTATCTCACGAGTTATGTTTAGAGAAATGGCTAACTTTGGATTAATCCCCGGGGTTAAAAAAGCAAGTTGGTAATAAATTAAAGAAAAAGAAAGATGTTTACAGATCCAATAGCAGATTATTTAACGAGAGTTAGAAATGCACAGATGGCAGGAAAAAAAGTTGTTGAAATTCCAGCTTCAAATATGAAGAAATCAATTACTGAAATTTTGTTTGATAAAGGTTATATTTTAAACTTTAAGTTTGAAGATACAGCTAATAATCAAGGTAATATTAAGGTTGCATTAAAGTATAACAACAATACTAATATGCCTGCAATCAAGAAATTAATCAGAATTAGTAAGCCTGGTTTAAGAAAATATGCTGATTCAAAAACTTTACCAAGAGTAATTAATGGTTTAGGGATAGCAATTTTATCTACTTCTAAAGGTATTATTACTGATAAAGAAGCAAGAAACTTAAATGTTGGTGGTGAAGTAATTTGTCACATTTACTAATAAGATAAAGAGTTAATAAAATGTCAAGAATAGGAAATAGCCCAATAACAATTACTGAAGGAGTTACTGCAACTCTAGAAGGAAATGTTGTTTCGGTAAAAGGAAAATTAGGAGAATTATCTCAAGAAATCGATACTGCTGTAACAGTTAAAATTGATGGAGATACAATTACACTATCAAGGGAATCTGATAATAAAGATCATAGATCTTTACATGGTTTATACAGGACATTAATTGCTAATATGATAGAAGGTGTAACTAATGGTTTCTCAAAGAAATTAGAATTCAGAGGTGTTGGATATAGAGCTGCTGTTGCTGGAAATGCTTTAGATATTTCAACTGGTTATTCTCATAATATAGTATTTGAAATTCCATCAGAATTAAAAGTTACTGCTGAAACTGTGAAAGGAAAAGCACCTGTTGTTACTGTTTCAGGTGTTGATAAGCAATTAGTTGGAGCTTATGCTGCAAGAGTAAGAGCTGAAAGGAAGCCTGAGCCGTATAAAGGTAAAGGTATCAGATATGTAGATGAATATGTTAGAAAGAAAGCTGGTAAAACAGCTGCAAGTTAAAATAAGATAATAAGATGATAAAGTCAAAAAAAGATTCTAGACAAAAAGTAAGATATGCTATCAGAAAGAAAGTTTCTGGTACTGCAGACAGACCAAGATTAGCTGTGTTCAGATCTAATAAAGAGATATATGCACAACTAATTGATGATTTGGCTGGAACTACTCTTGCTTCTGCTTCTTCTGCTGATGCAAAAGGAACTAAAACAGAACAAGCTGCTGCAACTGGAAAATTAATTGCTGCAACTGCTAAAAAAGCAGGAGTTGAAGCTGTAGTATTTGATAGAGGTGGTTTTTTATACCATGGTAGAGTAAAAGCATTAGCTGATTCAGCTCGTGAGGCAGGATTAAAATTTTAAGAAATAGATATGTTAAAATTAGCACAAAATAAAAGAGTAAAGATTTCTGGTGATATCGAGTTGAAAGACAGATTAGTTGGAGTTCAGAGAGTAGTAAAAGTAACTAAAGGAGGTAGAGCTTTCGGATTTTCAGCTATTGTTGTAGTTGGTGATGAGCAAAGTATTGTAGGAATTGGTTTAGGTAAATCAAAAGATGTTGCTACAGCTATTCAAAAAGCAATTGAATCTGCTAAAAAGAATTTAGTTAAAATTCCAATTTTAAAAGGAACTATTCCTCATGAACAAGCATCTAAATTTAGTGGATCACAAGTTTTAATTAAACCTGCATCACATGGTACAGGAGTGAAAGCTGGGGGTGCAATGCGTGCCGTACTTGAAGCAGCTGGAGTAAAAGATGTATTAGCAAAATCAAAAGGTTCTTCTAATCCTCATAATTTAGTAAAAGCAACTTTAAAAGCTTTATTAGAATTAAGAGACCCAAGAACTGTTGCTATGCAAAGAGGAATCACAATGGATAAAGTATTTAACGGATAATATATAATCAGAATGGACAAGATTAAAATTAAGCAGGTTAGAAGTAGAATTGGAAGACCGAAAGATCAAAAGTTAACTTTAGATGCTTTGGGATTAAGAAAAATGAATGCAATTGTTGAGCATAATGCTACTCCTCAAATTTTAGGAATGGTTAAGAAAGTTTCGCATTTAGTAACTGTAGTAGAATAATAACAGATATGGAATTACATAATTTAAAACCTGCAAAAGGTTCGATAAAAAGCAGTAAGAGAGTAGGTAGAGGAGAAGGATCTAAGAAAGGTGGTACTTCTACAAGAGGACATAATGGTCAAAAGTCTCGTTCTGGATATTCAAAGAAAATTGGATTTGAGGGTGGACAACAGCCATTACAAAGAAGAGTTCCTAAGTTTGGATTTACAAATCCTAACAGAGTTGAATATAATGGTGTAAACTTGGATACTATTCAAGCTTTAATTGACACTAAAAAATTGAAAGGAACTGTTGTTAAGCAAGATTTGATGGATAATGGTCTTGTACAGAAAAATGATTTAGTTAAAATTTTAGGTAGAGGTGAGCTTACAGCTAAGTTAGATATTACAGCTAATGCTTTTTCTGCAACTGCAAAAACTGCTATTGAAAAAGCTGGTGGTACTGCAACTATTATAGAAAAGTAAGATGAAAAAGTTAGTAGAAACAATAAAAAATATTTGGAACATTGAGGATTTGAGAAATCGACTCTTAACTACATTAGGTATTTTAGCCATTTACAGATTAGGATGTTTTGTTGTTATTCCTGGTGTTGATCCTGCCCAGCTTTCTGCTTTACAAGATCAAACTTCTGATGGTTTATTAGGTCTATTAAATATGTTTACTGGGGGTGCATTCTCACAAGCATCTATTTTTGCTCTGGGTATTATGCCTTATATTTCTGCTTCTATTGTTATTCAGTTATTAGGAATGGCTATTCCTTATTTCCAGAAGTTACAAAAAGAAGGAGAGAGTGGAAGAAGAAAGATTAACAATATTACAAGATATTTAACGATTTTAATTACTGGTGGTCAAGCTCCTGGTTATATTGCTAATTTGAAAGCAACATTACCTGAATCAGCATTTTTATTAGCACCAGGAGCATTCTGGATGTCGTCAATTATTATTTTAGTAACAGGTACTATGTTTGTAATGTGGTTGGGTGAAAAAATTACGGATAGAGGTGTTGGTAATGGAATTTCATTATTAATTATGATTGGTATTATTGCTGGTTTACCACAATCATTAATGCAAGAATTTGTTGCTGCATTAGGATCAACTGGTGGTGGTCTTGTAATGTTCATGGTTGAAATGTTAGCTTTATTAGTTGTCATTATGGTTACTATCCTGTTAGTACAGGGTACAAGAAGAATTCCTGTGCAGTACGCTAAGAGAGTTGTTGGTAACAAACAATATGGTGGAGTTCGTCAGTTTATACCTTTAAAGGTAAATGCTGCTGGAGTAATGCCAATAATCTTTGCTCAAGCAATTATGTTTGTTCCAATCACATTAGTTGGTTTTTCTGATAATGAAAGCTTGCAAGGAATGGCTGCAGTACTTACTGATTTTGGTGGATTTTGGTATAATTTGATGTTCTTTGTAATGATTGTGTTATTTACATATTTCTATACTGCAATGACAGTTAATCCTAATCAGATGGCTGATGATATGAAAAAGAATGGTGGTTTTATTCCAGGTATTAAGCCGGGTAGAGCTACTGCTGATTATTTAGATGCAGTGATGTCAAGAATTACATTGCCAGGATCTTTATTTTTAGGTGCTGTTGCAATTTTGCCAGCATTTGCAATGGCTGGAGGAATTAATATGCAGTTTGCTCAGTTTTATGGAGGAACTTCATTATTAATTTTAGTAGGTGTAGTGTTGGATACATTACAACAAATTGAGAGTCATTTATTAATGCGTCATTATGATGGATTGATGGATTCAGGAAGGATAAAAGGAAAGTCTTCTGGTAATATGATGTAATCATAAGTTAATTATGATTTATTATAAAACAGAAGAAGAGATAGATTTAATAAGAAATAGTTCTTTACTTGTTGCAAAAACCCATGCTGAGATAGCAGGGCTGATAAAACCAGGGATAACTACCCTAGCATTAGATAAAATTGCTGAAGAGTTTATCAGGGATAATGGAGGAGTTCCAGCCTTTAAGGGTTATGGAGGTTTCCCGAATACATTATGTATGTCACCAAACGATCAGGTGGTACATGGTATCCCAAATGATAGAGTTCTTGAAGATGGCGAAATTTTATCGGTTGATTGTGGAGTAGTGATGAATGGCTATTTTGGTGATTCTGCTTTTACCTATGAAGTTGGTGAAGTAGATGCTGAAACAAAACAATTACTTAAAGTTACAAAAGAGTCGCTTTACAAAGGAATTGAGATGGCTGTTTCAGGAAACAGAATTGGAGATATCGGCTATGCAGTTCAAAAGCATGCTGAGAGTTTTGGATATGGAGTGGTTAGAGAATTGGTTGGACATGGAGTTGGTAAAAATTTACATGAATCACCAGAAGTTCCTAATTACGGAAGAAGAGGAAGAGGAGCAAAACTTCAAGAAGGATTAGTCATAGCAATTGAGCCAATGATTAATATGGGTACAAGAAAGATTATGCAACATAATGATGGATGGACAATAACAACTATTGATAATAAACCATCTGCACACTTTGAACACACAATTGTGGTTCGAAAGGAGAAAGCAGAAATATTATCAAGTTTTGAAGAAATAGAAAAAAAGATAAATGGCTAAACAAGCTAACATAGAATTGGATGGAACGATAACACAAGCATTGTCAAATGCTATGTTTCGTGTTGAATTAGAAAATGGACATGAAGTAGTTGCGCATATATCTGGTAAAATGAGAAAGTTTTATATTAAATTGTTGCCAGGAGATAAGGTGAAAATGGAAATGTCTCCTTATGATTTAACAAAAGGTAGAATAACTTATAGGTACTAATTAAATAGATAAGAAAATGAAAGTACGAGCATCAGTAAAAAAGAGAAGTGAAGATTGCATTATCGTAAAGAGAAAAGGTCGCGTGTATGTAATTAACAAGAAGAACCCAAGATATAAACAAAGACAAGGTTAAGAATGGCAAGAATTAAAGGTATTGATTTACCAAAAAACAAAAGAGGAGTTATTGGATTAACTTATGTGTATGGAATTGGTTCATCTTTTGCAGTAGCAATTTTAGATGAAGCAAAGGTGTCTCACGATAAAAAAGTTCAGGATTGGTCTGATGATGAGGCTAATGCTATTAGAGCAATTGTTGGAGATAAATATACTGTTGAAGGAGAATTGAGAGCTGAAACAAAAATGAACATCAAAAGATTGATGGATATTGGATGTTACAGAGGAATTCGTCATAGAATGGGATTGCCTTTAAGAGGACAAAAAACTAAAAATAACTCTAGAACCAGAAAGGGGAAAAGAAAAACAGTTGCAAACAAAAAAATAGCAACTAAATAATATATAGCATGGCTAAAACAACAAAAAAGAATAAAGTAAGAGTTGAAGCTGAAGGACAAGCGCACATTCAAGCTAGTTTCAACAACATTATTATCTCACTTACAAATAAAGGCGGACAAGTAATTTCTTGGTCATCTGCTGGTAAAATGGGATTCAGAGGATCTAAAAAGAATACTCCTTATGCTGCACAGATGGCTGCAGAAGATTGCTCAAAAGTAGCTTTGGAAAAAGGACTTAAAAGAGTTAAGGTTTACGTTAAAGGACCTGGTCAAGGTAGAGAGTCTGCTATCAGAACGATTCATAATTCTGGGATTATCGTTACTGAGATTGTAGATGTTACTCCATTGCCACATAATGGATGTCGTCCACCGAAAAAGAGAAGAGTTTAATTAATTTATATTAAGAAGAAAACATGGCAAGATATACAGGCCCAACATCAAGAATTGCAAGAAGATTTGGAGAACCAATTTTTGGCCCAGACAAAGCATTAGCTAAAAAAGCTTATGGTCCAGGACAGCACGGAAACCAAAGAAGAAGAGGTAAACAATCGGAATATGGTGTGCAGTTAATGGAAAAGCAAAAAGCTAAATTTACTTATGGTATTTTAGAAAAGCAATTTTCTAATTTATTTAAGGAAGCATTAAGAAGAAAAGGTGTAACAGGTGAGAATTTATTGCAAATGTGTGAAATGCGTTTGGATAATGTAGTTTTTAGATTAGGTATTGCTCCTACAAGAAGAGCTGCGCGTCAGTTAGTTACTCATAAGCACATTACTGTAAATGGAGACAATGTAAACATTCCTTCATATGCATTAAAAGTAGGTGATATTGTTTCTGTGCGTGAGCGTTCTAAATCTTTAGAAGCAATTACGAATTCAATGATTGCAAATCCAAGCCAAATGGAGTGGTTAGAGTTTAACTCTGAAACTAAATTAGGTAAAGTTGTTGCTGCACCTGAAAGAATTCAGATTCCTGAAAACATTAAAGAGCAGTTAATTGTTGAATTGTACTCTAAATAAGAATAATTAAAAAAATAAAAAATATGCCAATCTTAGATTTTCAAAAGCCGGATGAGGTAGTAATGATTAATGAAGCAGCTAACCAAGGTAACTTTGAGTTCCGTCCGTTAGAGCCAGGTTATGGATTAACAGTAGGGAATGCTTTAAGAAGAGTTTTATTATCTTCTTTAGAAGGTTTTGCTATTACTTCCATTAAAATAACTGGTGTTGAGCATGAATTTACTACTGTTGAAGGTGTAGTGCAAGATGTAACAGAAATCATCTTAAACCTTAAGCAAGTTAGATTTAAGCAACAAATTGATTCTGTTGAATCAGAAACTGCTACTCTAACTGTAAGTAAAAGTGGCACTGTAACTGCTGCTAATGTTGCTAGTAGTTTATCAAACTTTCAAGTATTAAATCCTGAGCAATTAATCTGTGAATTGGATAAAAAAGTAACATTTGAAATGGAGTTTACTATATCAAAAGGAAGGGGTTATGTTCCTGCTGAAGAAAATGTAAATGAAGAAGCATCAGTTGGTACAATTGCAATTGACTCTATCTTTACTCCAATTAAGAATGTAAATTATAATGTTGAGAATTATAGAGTTGGGCAAAAAACTGATTTTGAGAAATTAAACTTTAACATTACTACTGATGGTTCAATTGACCCAAAACAAGCATTAACTGAAGCTTCTAAAATATTAATTCAACACTTTATGTTATTCTCTGATGAGAAAATTAACTTAGAAGAAGAGACTATAGAAGAATTTGATGAAGATACTTTACATATGCGTCAGTTATTAAAAACTGAACTAACTGAATTTGGTTTATCAGTAAGAGCGTTAAATTGCTTAAAAACTGCAGAAGTATTTACATTAGGAGAGTTAGTATCTTTCAAAAAATCTGATATGTTAAAATTCAGAAACTTTGGTAAGAAGTCACTTTCAGAATTAGAAGATTTAATAGAGGATAAAGGATTAACTTTCGGTTTTGACACTGTAAGGTATAATTTAAACGATTAGAAGAAAATGAGACACGGAAAGAAATTTAACCACTTAAGTAGAAAGTCGGCACATAGAAAAGCTATGCTTGCTAATATGGCTTGTTCATTAATTGAATACAAAAGAATTAAGACTACATTAGCAAAAGCAAAAGCTTTAAGAGTTTATGTTGAGCCTTTGATTACTAAATCAAAGGATGATACTACTCACTCAAGAAGAACTGTTTTTTCTTACTTAAAACAAAAAGAAGCTATTACTGAATTATTTGGTGATGTTGCAACTAAAGTTGCTGATAGACCAGGTGGATATACTAGAATCTTAAAGTTAAGTAACAGATTAGGAGATAATGCTCAAATGGCATTTATTGAATTAGTTGATTATAATGAAGATTATACTACTGATAAGCCTAAGCGTAAAAAAGCTAGAAGAACAAAGAAAAAAGCTATTGAAAATGTAGCGCTTGCTGTTGAAGAAGCTGTAGTAGTTGAAGAAACTCCTGCTACTGAAGATGCAGTTGAAGCTAAAGTTGAGGAAGTTGTTGAAGAAACTCCTGCTACTGAAGATGTAGTTGAAGATAAAGTTGAGGAAGTTGTTGAAGAAGCTCCTGCTACTGAAGATGTAGTTGAAGCTAAAGTTGAGGAAGTTGTTGAAGAAACACCAGCTATAGAAGAGACTCCTGAAGTAAAGGAAGAAACTAAAGATGAAGCTGATAACTCTGAAAATAAAGAAGAAAAAGGAGAGTAGTTAAATAACTTCTTTTTAAGATTTAATGAAAGGGTAAAGCTTAGGTTTTATCCTTTTTTTATAAATAAATTAAATGAAATATATTAAGAAAAAACCAGCAGTATTGTTATTGCAAGATGGAACCATCTTCCATGGAAAAGCTAATGGTATTGATGGGTTTGCAACTGGAGAACTTTGTTTTAATACTGGTATGACTGGTTATCAAGAGGTGTTTACTGACCCTTCTTATTTTGGTCAATTGATGATTACTACTAATTCACATATAGGGAATTATGGTATAAAAAATGATGAGGTAGAATCTGATGACATGAAAATTGCTGGACTCATTTGTAAGAACTTCAATAATGGTTTTTCTCGTGATGGTGGAGATGGTGATTTAAATTCTTATTTTGTTGATCAAAATAAAGTAGTTATTTCAGATGTTGACACAAGAGCTGTTGTCCGTCATATTCGTGATAAAGGAGCTATGAATGCAATTATTTCTACTGCTACTACTGATATTGCCGAGTTAACAAAATTACTTTCTGAAGTCCCTTCAATGGAAGGGCTAGAACTTTCTTCATCTGTTTGCACTAAGAAACCTTATTTTGTTGGTGATGAAAATGCATCAAATAAAGTTGCTGTTTTGGATTTAGGTGTTAAAAGAAATATATTAAAATGCTTAACAGACAGAGATTGTTATCTACAAGTATTCCCTATGAATACTTCTTATGAAGAAATGAAACAATGGAATCCTGATGGATTCTTTTTGTCTAACGGACCTGGAGATCCATCTGCTATGCCAGAGGTTATTAAGGAAGTTAAAAAAGTTACTGCTGATGGAAAGGCTGTTTTTGGAATTTGTTTAGGACATCAAGCACTTGCTCTTTCAGAAGGAATTTCTACTTATAAAATGCATAATGGACATAGAGGTATTAACCATCCTGTTATTAATTTAGCGACTAAAAAAGCGGAGGTTACTTCTCAAAATCATGGGTTCGGAATTTCAGAAGAGGATATAAAAAGCAATGAGAATGTTGAAGTAACTCATGTTAATTTGAATGATGATACTATAGAAGGAATTAAGTTTAAGAATAAGAACTGTTTTTCAGTTCAGTATCACCCAGAATCATCTCCAGGCCCACATGATTCTAGATATTTATTTGATGAATTTATTAAAAATATAAATAAAGATTAATGGGAAGAATAGTAAACATACATGCAAGACAAATTTTAGATTCAAGAGGAAACCCTACTGTTGAGGCAGAAGTAGTTACTGAAAATGGTGTCATGGGGAGAGCAGCAGTTCCTTCTGGAGCATCAACTGGAAAACATGAGGCGGTTGAGTTAAGAGATGGTGATAAAGGAATTTATTTAGGAAAAGGAGTTTTAAAAGCTGTTCAGAATATTAAAACAGCAATTAATGAAGAATTAAATGGAGTTTATGTAAATGAACAAGCTCTTATTGATAATAAGATGATTGCTTTAGACGGCACTCCAAATAAAGCAAACTTGGGTGCCAATGCAATGCTAGCTGTTTCATTAGCTTGCGCAAAAGCAGCAGCAATTGAAAGTAGACAAGAATTATATAATTATATTGGTGGAGTAAATGCTAGAGAATTACCGATACCAATGATGAATATTTTAAATGGTGGTTCTCATGCTGATAATAGTATCGATTTTCAGGAATTTATGGTGATGCCAGTTGGTGCTACTTCTTTCTCTGAAGGATTAAAAATGGGAACTGAAGTTTTTCATCATTTAAAAGCAGAATTGAAATCTCAGGGACATTCAACAAATGTTGGTGATGAAGGAGGTTTCGCTCCTAATTTACGGTCTAATGAAGAGGCTATTGAAGTTGTATTAAAAGCAATTGAATCTGCTGGGTACCGTCCAGGAGAAGATATGTATATTGCTATGGATGCAGCTGCTTCAGAATTTTATAATGCTGATGAGAATGTTTATCATTTTCACCAATCAACTGGAGATAAATTAACTCCTACTGAGATGGTTGATTATTGGACAGAATGGACTGAAAAATATCCAATTCTTTCAATTGAGGATGGGTTAGATGAGGATGATTGGGATGCATGGAAATATTTAACAACAAAAATTGGAGATAAAGTTCAGTTAGTTGGAGATGATTTATTTGTAACGAATGTGGAGAGATTAAAAAGAGGAATTGATAATGATATTGCAAATTCTATCTTAATAAAGGTAAATCAAATCGGAACTCTTACCGAAACAATTAATGCTGTTCAGATGGCACAACAGAATTCTTACACATCAGTAATGAGTCACAGATCTGGTGAAACAGAAGATACAACAATTGCTGATTTGGCAGTTGCACTTAATTGTGGTCAAATAAAGACAGGTTCTGCTTCTCGATCTGATAGAATGGCAAAATATAATCAGTTATTAAGAATTGAAGAGGAACTTGGGGAACAAGCAATTTATACAGGAAAAGGTTTTAAATTTTTATAAAAATAGACATGGAAAAAAAAGCAGAGTTACATTATGAAGGGAAAGTATTTGAACTTCCAGTGGTTACAGGAACAGAACTAGAAAATGCGCTAGATATAAGCAAGTTGAGAGGGCAGTCTGGATTGGTTACTTTGGATAGAGGATTTAAAAATACAGGCTCTTGCGAAAGTGCAATTACTTTTTTAAATGGTGAAGAAGGAATTTTAAGATACAGGGGGTATTCAATTGAAGAATTAGCAGAAAAATCTTCTTTTTTAGAAGTTTCATTTTTACTTATTTATGGTGAACTGCCAACTTCTGAGGAGTTATCAAAATTTACTAATGATATTGATAAGCATACTTTAGTTCATGAAGATGTAAAATCAATTTTAGACGGATATCCATCAAAGGCTCACCCTATGGGAGTGTTATCTTCTTTGGTTTCTGCTTTAACTGCATTTTATCCAAAATCATTAGATCCTAATAGATCACAAGAACAAATTAACGGAACAATTATTCGTTTCTTAGCAAAACTTCCAACTCTTGCAGCTTGGAGTTTTAAAAATAGAATGCGTCAGCCAATTGTATATCCACAAAACGGATTAATGTATACTGAAAATTTCTTGCACATGATGTTTTCATTACCAACAAATGATGATAAGGTTAATCCTGTAATTTCAAAAGCACTTGATAAATTACTTATTCTTCATGCTGATCATGAGCAAAATTGTTCTGCATCAACAGTAAGAATTGTTGGCTCATCTCATGCTAGTTTATATGCTTCAGTTTCAGCTGGTATTGCAGCACTTTGGGGACCGCTTCATGGTGGTGCTAATCAAGCAGTAATTGAAATGCTAGAAGAAATTAAAGCAGATGGAGGAGATGTAGGTAAATATATTGCAAAAGCAAAAGACAAATCAGATTCTTTTAGATTGATGGGATTCGGGCATAGAGTTTACAAAAACTTTGACCCAAGAGCAACAATTATTAAGAAAGCTGCTGATGATGTTTTAAAAGAACTTGGTGTTAGTGATCCTGTATTAGATATCGCAATGGAATTAGAAAAAGTTGCATTAAATGATGAGTATTTCAAAGCAAGAGGATTGTACCCTAATGTTGATTTCTACTCAGGTATCATTTATAGAGCATTAGGAATTCCGACTGATATGTTTACTGTAATGTTTGCAATTGGAAGATTGCCAGGTTGGATTGCACAATGGAAAGAAATGAGAGAAAATGGAGAGCCAATCGGGAGACCAAGACAAGTTTATACTGGTGCTACTGAAAGAGCATATGTAAACATGGAAAACAGATAATTTTTGATTAATATTTTTAAAAAGGAAGTCATTTGGCTTCCTTTTTTTATTTTTGGCATATGGCTTACAAATCTTTACAACAATGTGTTTCTGATTTAGATAAAAAAGGAGAACTTCTCAAAATTTCTGATGAGATAAATCCTGATTTGGATATGGCTTCTATTCACTTAGATGAATTTGCAAAAGGAGGTAAGGCAATTATTTTTGAAAACATTAAGGGAAGTAAATTTACTGCTGTATCTAATCTGTTTGGAACTTTAGAAAGAAGTAGATTTATGTTCCGGGATAGTTTGCAAATTGTAAAAGATTTAATTGATTTAAAAACTAATCCTATTTCTGTTTTAAATAATCCAGCAAAAGCTATTTTCACTGCTTTAAATGGAATTTATGCTCTTCCCAAAAAAGTTAGGTTTAAAGGGTTTAATGAAATTCAAATTGAAGATTTACCTCAGATAAAATGTTGGAAAGAGGATGGAGGTGCATTTATTACTTTACCTCAAGTATACTCTGAAGATGTAGACAATCCTGGAATTATGAATTCCAATTTAGGAATGTATAGGGTTCAACTCTCAGGAAATGATTATGAGTTAAATAAAGAAGTAGGTATGCATTATCAAATTCATAGAGGGATTGGAGTGCATCAGAAAAAGGCAAATAAAAAGGGAGAACCTTTAAAAGTTTCTATTTTTATTGGAGGTCCTCCATCTCATACTTTTGCGGCTGTTATGCCACTTCCTGAAGGAATGAGTGAACTTTCCTTTGCAGGGGTTTTGGGTAAGAGAAGGTTTAGATATTCCAAGAAAGATGGTTATACTATTTCTGCAGATGCAGATTTTGTAATTTGTGGAGAACTTCATGAAAATGAGACTAAACCAGAAGGCCCTTTTGGAGATCATTTAGGTTATTATAGTTTGAAACATGATTTTCCAGTTTTAAAAGTTCATAAAGTTTATGCAAAAGAAAATGCCATTTGGCCTTTTACAGTTGTGGGTCGCCCTCCTCAAGAGGATTCCCAATTTGGGGCATTGATACATGAAATTAGTGGTAAGGCAATTGAGCAAGAAATTCCAGGGTTGAAATCTGTAAATGCAGTAGATGAAGCAGGAGTTCATCCTTTATTGTTAGCGATGGGAAGTGAAAGATATACTCCTTACAACCCAACTAAACAACCCCAAGAATTATTAACTATTGCCAATCATATTTTAGGAACAGGACAAATGTCCTTAGCCAAATATGTATTTATTTGTGATGAGGAAAATGCACCAAATGTGAATGATGAAAAAGAATATTTTACTCACTTTTTAGAAAGAGTAGATTGGAAAAGAGATTTTCATTTCCAAACCAAAACTACAATTGATACTTTGGACTATAGTGGGGATGGCCTGAATGAAGGTTCAAAAGTTGTGGTTGCTGCAGCTGGAGAGGTGAAAAGAAAATTAGCTGCTATTTTACCAAATATTGATTTGCCTAATGGATTTTCTAATCCTAAATTAGTGAGTAATGGAAACTTAGTGCTAGACGGAAAAGGAGATGTGAATGATTTGATTGCTAGTTTAGAAAAACAAAATGTGGAAGGAATAGCCCTCCTTACTTTAGTAGATGATTCTACTTTTGTAAGTGAGGATTTCTCTAATTGGTTGTGGGTTACTTTTACACGTTCCAATCCTGCAAACGATATTTATGGATTACATTCTGAGAATAAAAATAAACATTTTTCTTGTTCTATTCCTATAATTGATGCCAGAATAAAAGCGCATCATGCTCCTATTTTGGAGAGGTAGGGTTATTCTTTTTCTTAAAATTCCTCCACTGTTTTTTCTTCTTGTTTTTAGGTTGCATTTTGTATTCAGGCCCTTTTTCAAACCCTTTAGGTAATTCTAATTTAGGAACCTCTTTTTCAATAAGCTTTTCAATGTCTAAAAAATTACGGACCTGTTGCTGATTGATAAAAGTAATTGCTTCACCAGTTCTGTCAGCACGAGCAGTACGCCCAATTCTATGAACATAATCTTCTGCATCATGAGGTACTTCATAATTTATCACGAGTTCAATGCCTTTTATATCAATTCCTCTTGATAAAATATCGGTAGCAACTAAAATTCTAATTTTCTTATTTTTAAAATCTCGGATGGTTTCTTCTCTTTGTTCTTGGTCTAATCCTGAGTGCATTTCAGATGCTCTCATTCCAGCTTTGTTAAGTGTTTGTTTTATTTCCTTCACACTTTTTATACTAGAAGCAAAAACTAAAACATGACTCAAATCTTTTCCTTTTGCGCTTAATATATCTCTTACTAATTTCACTTTGTGCTTATCATGTACCATATAAGCATTTTGAGTAAGTCCATCAGCAGGTTTGGAAATTGCCAAACTAATACTTTCCGGATTTGTTAAAAGTTTGTTTGCTAACTCCCTTATTTTAGGAGGCATAGTTGCCGAGAATAATAAATTTTGTCTGTCTTGCGGAAGCTCTTTAGAAATTTTCATGATATCATCATAAAACCCCATATCTAACATTCTATCAGCCTCATCCAAAATAAAATGTTTTACCCCAGAAGTATCAAAATAATCAAAATCCAAATGTGCCATTAATCTTCCTGGAGTGCAAATAATAATGTCAGCGCCTTTTTTTAGCGCTTGTTTTTGGTTGTCATATTCTATCCCTGTTCCTCCACCATAAATAGGATAGGAAGATGAGTTTGTGAAATAAGCAAAACCTTCAATTTGTCTATCAATCTGTTTAGCTAACTCTCTTGTAGGAGCAATAATTATAGTATTGACTTTATTTGTTTGCTTAGTCTTTGTAAGTTTATCCAAAATTGGTAAAACAAAAGCTGCTGTTTTTCCTGTTCCTGTCTGTGCACAAGCTATTAAATCTTTTCCTTTTTGTATAGTTGGTATTGCTTGTATTTGTATTGGGGTAGCTTCTTCAAATCCCATCATGTCTAACCCCTCTTGAAGTTCGTTCCCGAACTTAAATTCTGTAAATTTCATTCGGTAAATATACTAAAAGCTAAATTGATACTTCATTTTATTAAAGCAGTATTTCTTTGATGTATTCTACCATTATTCCAAGGGAAATCCAAATAGGAAAATGAACAAAACTGATGATTCCTTTCCAATGTTTTTGGTTGCTTAAATAAGTGTAATCCCAAAGTCGAATTCCAAATTTTTATAAGGGATATCCTACTAAAATTTCAATCATCCATACCCAAATAGGATAGGACAAATACCGGATTATATCATTAGAGATAAGTGTTTCTACTAAATCAAAACCATAGGATAATCCAAAAGCATAAATTGGGAACATCCAAAGGGAAGTATGTCCAATTAGGGTAATTCTCTTTTTTGTGAAAAGGTCGAAAAAAGCAGTAAACCCTATTTCTGCACAGATACCAAACATTCCCCAAAATAAGACTTCTGAAATATGCATTACTCTAAAAGGAATTTAAGAATTTTCTTCTTTAATTTTGTAAAAGGAGTGTATTTTATATTGGGTTCAAACCAGGAGGTTTTGTGCAGAATACTTTTATAATGGGTGAAAGTGTCAAATCCTGCTTTAGAATGATAATTCCCAATTCCGCTTGCACCCACACCCCCAAAAGGTAAATTGGGGTTAGAAAGATGAACCAAGGATTCATTAATTGCACCTCCTCCAAAAGAGATTTCGTGCAGTATTTTTTGAATTGTTTTTTTGCTTTTGCTGTAAATATATAAGGCAAGTGGTTTTTCTCTTTTCTTTACTTTTGCAATCACTTCATCTAGGTTTTCAAAGGTAATAACTGGGAGTATGGGTCCAAAAATTTCATCTTGCATTATGTTGTCCTCAAAACTAATGTTTTGCAAAAGGGTAGGAGCAATACTTCTGTTTTCTATGATTGTTTTCCCTCCATAATAAATTTTATCAGTAGGAATTAGTTGTTTCAATCTGTTAAAATTCTTCTCATTTACAATCTGAACATAATTTTCATTTATGTTTTCGCTAAGAGGATAAAATTCCTGAATTTCCTTTTTGAGTGCTTCTAATACTTTAGTTTCTATCTTTTTTTCTACTAACAGATAGTCGGGGGCAATACAAGTTTGTCCTGCATTTAAGAATTTTGCCCAAACAATTCGTTTTGCAGTTATCTTAATATTACAATCGGCTAAAACAAAAGTTGGACTTTTTCCTCCTAACTCTAAAGTTACAGGGGTTAAGTTTTCTGCTGCTGCTTTGTAAACTATTTTACCCACAGGTGTACTTCCTGTAAAGAAGATTTTATCCCATTTTTCTTGGAGTAATTCAGTGGTCGTTTCCACTCCTCCTTCTATTATGCAAAGATGTTTTTTATCAAAATTAGAATTGATAAGTTCTGCTAATATCTTACTTGTATTGTTTGAGATTTCAGAAGGTTTTATCACCACAGTATTTCCTGCAGCAATTGCTGAAATAGCAGCAATTAAAGAAAGTTGATAAGGGTAATTCCAGGCAGAGATAACCAAAATAGTCCCTAAGGGTTCAGGGATTATATAACTTTTGGCTGGGAAGTTCGCAAGATTGGTACTTACTCTTTTTTGTTTACTCCATTTTTTTAGGTTACGAATTGCATCATTCAATTCGTTATAAATAAGGGATAGTTCCGTAAGGTAAGTTTCAAACTCTGATTTTTTAAAATCAGTATAAATTGCAGTATAGAGTTTTCCCTCATTTTCTTTTAAAATGAGTTTTAACTTTTTTAAAGTTTCAATTCTGAGAGTAACCTCTTTTGTGGAGTTAGCATTAAAGAAACTCTTTTGCTGATTTACGATTTTCGGGATAACCATTTTTCAAATATAAACTAATTATTTTCTACCTCTAAATTCTCCCATTGTTTTATAGATTCCCATAATACTTCCTGCAAACCAATCAAACACATCTACCGACATAAAGGCTTGACCGAAACGGGTAAAACGATAAATCCACCCAGCAATAGTAATGATTTTCTTGTTCTTCTCTATTGCCTTAATAATGGTTAGTGCAGTTGCTTCTGCCTCCAAAATAGGGATGCGAGACTGTACTCCATCAAACATTCCAGTATTAATATAGTAGGGGAGGATAGTCGTAACTTGAATATTTTTTTGGAGTTGTTTCATCTCCAAACGCAAACTGTCCGACCAAGCAAATATTGCCCATTTACTTGCTGCATAAACTGACATTTTAGGGTTAGCAACTAAGCTAGCTGAGGATGCTATATTACAAATGTGTCCCGCATTTTCTGTCATCATTTCGGATAAAAACTGATTGCAAATATGCATAGGAGCAGAGGTGTTAATACTGAAGGTTTTTTCAATTTCAGTTGCATTGTGCTCATGAAAATATTTTCCTACAACTATACCTGCATTATTGATGAGTACATCAATATTTCCATGTTCTTTTTTAAGTTTTTGTGCAGTTGTTTCTATTTCTTGAAGATTAGAAATATCAACCAAATTAGCAAAAATATTTCCTAAAGGACTTAACTCCTTTAGTGTGTTTCCAATGTTCTCAGTATTAATATCCCAAATAATAACTTTTGCCTTACGCTCTAAAGATAAACGACTCATTATTTTTCCAATTCCGGAAGCTCCTCCCGTAATAAGTATGGTTTTATTTTTGAGTTTGGTCATTTTATTTCTAAAAACAATATTGATTCTCTTCAATCAATTTTTCTGCAATGTTTCTTCTCATTTCTTTTGTGTTAATGGTATATCCTTTTGTAAATCTTTTTAATCCCATTAACAACATTCTTTGTTCGTCTCCTTCTGCAAAAGATAATATTACTTCTTCCCCTGATTGATTACAGTTTTTAATTGCTTGATATAAGTATAGTTTACTCATAGCAATTTGGTGTTCTGTTGCATCTTCTCCATTTTTACCAGCTAGTTTTTCAGCTCTTAAAATTGCAGATTCTGCAGTATATACCTCAATTACCATATCGGCCAAGTTCATCAATACTTCTTGTTCTCTTTCAATAGTCATTGCGAAATGTTGTGCTGCTTTTCCTGCACACATTAATATTGCTTTCTTCAGTTTTTTTATCTGTTCTTTTTCAACTTCAAAAAGTACGCTATCATCCGGCTTATCAAAGGATGGGATACTCATTAAACCTTCAGCAACTTTCATTGCAGGACCCATAATATCTAGTTCTCCTTTCATTGCTTTTTTGAGTATCATTCCCACCAACAACATTCTATTGATTTCGTTTGTTCCTTCATAGATTCTTGCAATTCTTGCATCACGGTAGGCAGCTTCCATTGGTGCATCTGCCGAATATCCCATTCCTCCAAAAATCTGTATTCCTTCATCCGAACAGAATTGTATAGTTTCCGAACCTAATACTTTTACAATAGAACATTCAATAGCATACTCTTCAATTCCTTTTAGGTGTGCCTCTTGATGATCTACTCCTTCTCCCTCTAATCTTAAAATATTTTTTTCAATATCCGCTCCTGAACGGTAAGTTGCTGATTCAATGGCGTAAGTCCTAACTGCCATATCTGCTAATTTATGTTTTATGGCACCAAACTTAGCAATAGGAATTCCAAACTGAATACGCTCATTTGAATAGTTTGTTGAAAGTCCAATTACTCTTCTACAAGCATCCAATACTGCTGCCGAAAGTTTAATTCTCCCCACATTAAGTGCATTCATTGCAATCTTAAATCCGTTTCCTCTACCTCCTAATAAATTTTCAACTGGCACTTTCACATCATTAAAAAATACTTGACGAGTAGAGGAAGAGTTAAGTCCTAATTTTTGTTCTTCTTCTCCTAAAGTGATTCCTTCCATTCCTTTTTCCAGGATGAATCCTGTAATGTTTTTGTCATCTTCAATTCTTGCAAATACTATGAATACATCTGCAAATCCTGCATTCGAAATCCACATTTTTTGTCCTGTGATGAGGTAGTGTTTTTCATCATCCGTAAGTACTGCTTTTGTTTTTCCTGAGTTGGCATCCGAACCTGCTCCAGGTTCAGTTAAACAGTAACATCCCATCCATTCTCCTGATGCTAATTTTGGTAAGTATTTTGTTCTTTGTGCATCATCACCATATAATAAAATTGGTAAAGTTCCGATTCCTGTATGTGCTCCAAATGCAGTAGAAAAGGAGCCGTTTGCACCTGATATTTTATCACAGATTAATACTGAAGTATTAAAAGGCATACCCATTCCTCCGTATTCTGCTGGTACGCTAATTCCCAATAATCCCAGTTCTCCAGCTTTTTTCATACAGTCCTCCGTTAATTTGTAGTCTTTCTTTTCAAATCTTTCCCTGTGTGGGTCTAATTCTTTTTCTACAAATTCTTTGGTTGCTGATGCCATCATCAATTGATCTTCTCCAAATTCTTCTGGAATAAAAATGTCTTTTGCTTTTTGGTCTTTTATTAAAAATTCTCCTCCTTTTATCATAATTTTATTTGTTTTCTATTTTTGCTATTGCTTTTATTGTTTTTAACATAGAATCAGGAGTTACTGAAATAGTGTCGATTCCTTCTTCTACTAGAAATTGTGCGAAATCTGGATAGTCTGATGGTCCTTGACCACAAATTCCAACTTTTGTTTTTGTCTTTTTTGCTACTTTTATAAGGTTAGAAATGGAGCGTTTTACTGCAGGATTTCTTTCGTCATAAATATGGGCTACTAAGGATGAATCCCTGTCAAATCCTAAAGTTAATTGCGTAAAATCGTTAGAGCCAATTGAGAAACCATCAATTTGTTCAGCAAACTCTTCTGCCATTAAAATGTTAGAAGGTAATTCTGCCATAAGGTAAACTTGCAGTCCATCTTTTCCTCTTTCTAATCCATATTTTTTCATCACTTTGTACACCTTTTGTAATTCCTCAACTGTCCTGCAAAAAGGAATCATTATAGTAACATTAGTTAGTCCCATTTTATCTCTCACTCTTTTGATAGCTTTACATTCCATTCCAAAAGCGTATTCGTATTGTTTGGAATAATAACGAGAAGCACCTCTCCATCCAATCATAGGATTTTCTTCAGTTGGCTCAAAATAACTTCCTCCCAATAAATTGTAATATTCATTCGATTTAAAATCGGATAGTCGCACAATTGCTTGTTTTGGATAGAATGCTGATGCAATTTTTGCTACTCCATAAGACAAACGTTTAATGAAAAATGTTTCTTCATCTTTAAATCCTCTAGTAAGTACTCTAATATTTTCTGTTAACTCCTCATCTTCTAACTCTTTATGTTTTAAAAGCGCTAAAGGATGTGCTTGTATGTAATTATTGATGATGAATTCCTCTCTTGCTAAACCAACTCCAGCATTTGGTATTTGCGCGAATTTGAAAGCCAAATCAGTAGAAGCTACATTCAACATAATTGGTGTTTTTGTAGTTGGAAGATTATCCAGTTTTGTCTTCTTCAATTTAAAAGGAACGATTCCTTCATATACTTTCCCTACATCTCCCTCCGCACAACTAACCGTAAATTCTTCCCCATTAAAAAGGACTTCAGTTCCGTTTTCTGTTCCTACAATTGCAGGCACTCCCATCTCGCGAGCAACAATTGCTGCATGACAAGTTCTTCCTCCTTTATTTGTAATTATTGCTGATGCTTTTTTCATGATTGGTTCCCAATCTGGATCTGTCATCTCAGTAACTAAAATATCACCTTCTTTAAAATCACATCCATCAAATGTTCCATCTCTACCATCTAAAGAATACATTTTCTGTACTTTTCCTTGTCCAATTTTATCTCCCACTGCAATTCCTGTTAACCTAACTACTGCATTTTCTGAGTTATCAATTCTGTATTCTACTAAATCATTGTCTTTCTTTCTAGAGTGTATCGTTTCTGGTCTTGCCTGTACAATAAATAAATCTCCTGTAAGCCCGTCCACAGCCCATTCAGTATCCATTGGGCACCAGTGTCCTTTTAGCTCAGAATAATAATCTTCAATAATACAAACCCATTCAGCTAATTGTAATGCTTGTTTATCTGAAATACAGAATTCATCTTGCTGAGTATTCCCAACATGAACGGTTTTTACCAATTGTCCAGGGTCAGTAGAATAAATCATTTTATTCTCTTTCTTCCCCATTTTCTTTTCAATAATAGATTCAAAACCATCTTTTAAAGTTGGCTTAAAAATCAAAAATTCATCTGGAGAAACAGTACCTTGAACGACACTTTCACCCAATCCGTAAGAACCGTTAATTAAAACTACATCTTTAAATCCGCTTTCGGTATCTAGTGAAAAAGCAACTCCTGAAGATGCTAAATCCGAACGCACCATTTTTTGAATACAAACTGAAAGTCCAACATCAAAATGATCAAACCCGAAATTATCACGATAAGAAATTGCCCTATCGGTAAAGAGTGAAGCAAAACAATTTCTTACAGAAGTTAAAATTTGTTCAGGACCCCTAACATTCAAATAAGTTTCTTGTTGTCCTGCAAAAGATGCATCTGGTAAATCTTCAGCTGTTGCTGAGGAACGCACGGCTACATCAGTAATATCTGACCCATATTCTTGTGATAATTGTGTGTATCGTTCTTTTATTTCTATTTTTAAATCCTCTGGCCATTCTCCATTTCTGATGATTTCTCTTATTTCTAAGCCTGTTTTTCTTAAAGAAACTAAGTCATCTTTTTTCATGCCTTTTATTAGAGAGTGAATGGTTTTATCCAATTTATTGAAACTGATAAATTCCCAATATGCATCAACAGTAAGGGCAAATCCTCCAGGAATATTGACTCCTAATTTTCCTAAATTTTGAATCATTTCTCCTAAAGATGCATTTTTTCCTCCAACTAATTCTAAGTCAGAAAGCAAAACTTCATTTAGGTTTAAAATGTACTTGTTTTTCATTTTTTGTGGTTTTTGGTTTTGGTTTAAGGTTTTTATAGAATTTCAAATACTCCAGCTGCACCTTGTCCTGCTCCGACACACATAGTTACCATTCCGTATTTTTGATTTCTTCTTTTCATTTCATTTATTAATTGAACGGTTAATTTTCCTCCCGTACAACCCAATGGATGTCCTAAGGCAATTGCTCCTCCATTTACATTTACAATATCAGGGTTCAGACCTAACTCACGAATAACTGCTAAGGATTGAGAAGCAAAAGCTTCATTTAATTCAAATTGTTCAATTTCATCTAATTTTAATCCTGCTTTTTTAAGTGCCATTGGTATAGCTTCAACTGGGCCTATTCCCATGTGTTTTGGTTCTACACCTGCTACAGAGTAGCTCAATAGTTTTGCAATTGGTTTTACTCCCAATTCGTTCACCATTTTCTCTGACATTAATAAAACAAAGGCTGCTCCATCAGAAGTTTGTGATGCATTTGCTGCAGTTACTGTTCCTTCTTGTGCAAATACAGTTCTTAGTCTTGCTAATGCTTCAGCTGAACCTCCTTTTCTTGGGCCTTCATCTGTGTCTACAACATATTCTCTTTCTTGTCTTTTTTCGTTTTTATCTAAGTAAGTTTCCTTAACAGTTATAGGAACAATTCCACTTTTAAAGTATCCTTTTTCAATTGCATTTAATGCTTTTTGGTGTGAGTTAAAAGCAAATTCATCTTGGTCTTTTCTGCTGATGTTCCATTTATCGGCAACTGCTTCTGCAGTAAGTCCCATATTCCAATACCAATCAGAATTGTCTTTTGCTACATCATAGTTAGGGATTATTCTCCAACCTCCAAATGGGATAGGAGACATACATTCTACACCACCTGCAATAATGCAATCGGCCATTCCACTTTGTATTTTTGCATTGGCAATAGCAATGGTTTCTAATCCTGAAGAACAATATCTGTTCACTGTCATTCCTGGAACTTTTATGGTATCTAATCCCATTAAGGAAATCATACGCCCAATGTTTAGTCCTTGTTCTGCTTCAGGAGTTGCATTTCCACAGATTACATCATCAATTTTATCTTTATCTAATTCAGGAACGGATGCTACCAAATGTTTAATTACATCTGCCGCTAAGTCATCAGGGCGAGTAAATTTAAAAACTCCTTTTCCTGATTTTCCTACTGCCGATCTGTATCCTGCTACTATATATGCTGTATTCATAATTTTAATTTCTTAATGGTTTACCTTTCTTTAACATGTGTTCTATTCTCTCTAAAGTTTTTCTTTCTCCACAAAGTGATAAAAAGGCTTCTCTTTCAAGGTCTAATAAATATTGTTCAGAAACTAAAGTAGGTGCTGATAAATCACCTCCACAAATTGCATACGCTAATTTTTCTGACATTAATTTTTCGTATTCCGTAATGTATCCTGCTGCATGCATGGAATGCGCACCAACCATAAACATCCCTAGTCCTTGTTTTCCTAAAGCTTTTATTTTTTCAGGAACAGGTTGAGTATAACCTTGGTTTGATAAATTAAGTGCTACTGCTTTTGCATCCGTAATTAGGTTGTTGAACCCTACTGTTACTTTATCTCTATTCTTTAATAATAAGTCTAATTCTATTGCTTCCTGTGCTGAGGTAGCAACTTTTGCCATTCCAATATTTAAGTATCTTTCTTTTAAAGTAGGTAATTCTATATCTCCTGAAAAGTAAGCTTTTGAAGCTCTTCTTGCCATTTCTTTTGTTCCACCACCACCAGGGATAACACCAACTCCCATTTCAACTAAGCCAATATAAGTTTCTGATGATGCTTGTACATGGTCGGCTTGTAAAGCGATTTCACAACCACCTCCTAAAGTCATTCCGTGAGTAGCTACTACAACAGGGATTGAAGACTTTCTGATTCTTCCGGTTGTATTTTGGAAAGCACGAACTGCAAAGTCAATTTCTTCATATTCTTGCTCAATTGCCATCATGAATATCATAGCGATATTTGCTCCAACAGAAAAGTTTGTTCCTTGGTTAGCGATAACTAATCCTTTATGATTTTTTTCCGCAATTTCAATTGATTTTTGAATTCCTTCTAATACTTCTCCACCTATAGAATTCATCTTTGTTCTCCATTCTAAGTTTACAATTCCGTCTCCAATATCGGTTAGGTTACATCCTGAATTTTTCCAAATTGTATTGTTCTCACGGATGTGATCTAGAACTATAAAATTTTCCATTCCAGCAACTTTCTCATTTGCTTTTGT
>CAJQHO010000031.1 GCA_905478185.1 uncultured Flavobacteriales bacterium
TATGTATTGTGATATGGATGTAGGGCATGGAGGATCATCAGGTCGATTTGAAAGTTTGAAAGAAACTGCTTTAGAGTATGCTTTCTTGTTTAAATTAGAAAGCATTAAAGAATAGAATAATAAAAAAACTCACTCAAATGAGTGGGTTTCTTTTTAGCGGAACTCTCGGTCCCAGTTTCGAACTTTTTTAAAAAATTATATATGTCTGAATTTATTGTATTAACAACTACTACCTTCTATTTTGTTCAAATTATTCATTTTTTCTATTAAATCACCGGTGATTGCCACAACGGATGGTTTGGGTATGTTGTCTTCATCAAAAGGCCATTTACTTGTTGGGTTGTTTAAGTGAGTTGTCTGTTCTCCTGGATGCTGAACGCTTAGGAAAAGTGATTTCCCATCGGGGGCAAACCAAGGGCCTGTAAGCTCAGCATCTCTTGGTGCTGATGCTACTCGAATCACTTTTCCAGCTTCATTACCGTGCCGCGGGATTACAAACAAACTGTTATTTTTGAATGGCATATAGGGGCTATCAATTTTGTTCATGGAACTTCCTGACATATCTGAAGTTAGCCAAAGATTGCCAGAAAAATCAAAGGCCAAATTATCAGGGCATGAAAAACCACTTTCTTCTCCTCCAGCTATATAAGTTGAAGCATGAAAAGTTAATGAGTCAAATGCCCCATTCTTTTCTTCAATTTTTAAAATAGAACCGTGATAGTCTCCCTTAGGTTTATTGTTTGTAAGCGACACAAAAATATCTCCTGTAATAGGGTCTATTTCAATGTCTTCAGGTCTATTTAATTCAGTTGCTCCTAATAATTTGGAGGCTTCTCTGGCCCTAATCAAAACCTCGGTTTGGTCTTTAAATTTACTTTTTAGTTTAGCTTGATTTTTCCAGTCTAACGCTAACCATTTTCCGTTTTGCAAGTCAGCAACATAAAGTGTTCCTTCCTTTAATGAATTAGGTTTAGAAGAAACAAACTTGTATAAATGTTCATCATTTTTGTCATCTGCAGTGTATGCGACTACTCTATTATCGTTTAATTGAAATAATGTACAACATTCATGTGCAAATCTTCCCAAAGCAATGTGCTTTTTTGCCATTCCTAATTTTGGGTCTATTTCTACTACCCAGCCATAATGCTCAGGTGGATAATCATAAAAATTATCCCATCCATAGCCATAGCTAGGAATTTTGGTAGGGTTATTATTTTCATCATATTCAATATCACCATAGAATCCGTCATAGTTCTCTTCGCAAGTCAAAAAAGTATTCCATGGTGTAATTCCTCCTGAACAGTTCGCTAGTGTGCCTATGGCAGTTGTCTTTCCTTTTATAGGTTTGTCCCAATTAAATTTAATTGGAGTTTTAGCAGTTATACGCCTGTTGTGAGGATCGTTATGAACAATTTCCCATTTTCCGTTTTCTTTTCGAATCCTGACGATGCTTCCTCCAACATTATACATTTCTTTATCAACTTGCTGTTTAGTCCGTGATTGCTTGGGATCTCTATAATTGTAGCCAGAAACAAAAAGAGTATTTATGTATTCGTGATTAACCCATAATAATCCATCATTAGGATTTTTGGGGTCAAGCGGGATAAAACATGTAAAATCACAGTTAAACCCAAAGGTGTCTTTATTACTAATTTTATCATTCCATTTGATAATGGTATAATAATCCAAACCCTTAGTGAGAACTAAATCATCCTCGTCTGTTGAAGTTAGTCCTTCCAACGATAGTGTCTTTAATCTTTCAAGTTGTATATTGGATAGCTCTCCTAATTTAATCGGTGTACTTGTGTTGCCACAAGACGTTAAAAATGGCGGAATAACTGTAACTCCTAAAGTTACTTTTCCTAAAAAAGAAATGAATTTTTTTCGACTATATTTTTTATTGTCCATATTCCTTTGATTTGTTTAATTACTAATAAGTATTTAATATATGCAATAATACTTAAAAAGCATATATTATATAAAATGTTTTTGATACGATAAAATAAAAAATATTTTAAATAACAAAACCCACTCATGAATAGGTTTGTTGTTAGTGGGCCTCTCGGTCCCAGTTTCGAACTTTTTTAAGAATTTATTGAGTAAGTTTGCCTTATGAAAAGGTTTTTACTATTCTTTCTTTTTATTGGATTTTCTTTATTTGTTAATGCTCAGTTTATTGATCCTGATACTCCTCCAAACACTTTCCCTGTTAATTCTCAAATCAATTCAAATTGGGTCCTTCATTTTTCAGATGAGTTTAATCAAGATAGTTTAAATTCAAATAAGTGGAGTAAATTAGTAAGCCCTTCAAGCAGAGCTGCCAGACCAGACTTAGGTATTGACGACTGGTTTTGGAAAGAGGAAAATGTTTCTTTGGATTCTGGATATCTTGTTTTAGATGTAATAAAAGAAGATACAAATACTATGTATTGTGGAGCGGTAAATTCAAATAATAAGTTTGAAACAACATATGGATATTTTGAGGTTCGAATGAAAATTGCAGAGGCTGCTAAAGGGACTCATACTGCTTTTTGGTTTCAAGGGGATGCAATGTCTCAGATTGATGGCACTGGTAATGATGGGGCAGAAATTGATGTTTTTGAATCTGCATGGTTAGGGGATTACACAAAATCAGTAATACATATTGATGGTTATGGAGCAAGTCATCAGGCAGACACTAGGCAGTATAACACACCTGGAATTCATAATAATTTTCATATATGGGGGGTGTCCTGGACTGCAGATTCTATCAAAATATATTATGATAATAACCTTAAAGTTGTTTATGCTAATACAATGTGGATTCCACAAAATGATGAATATATTTACCTTTCAGATGGAGCAAGTTTTGGTTTGTCAGGAAATTATTTTACAAGTCAATCAATTGGATATTTAACTAGTGCTTATGTTGATTATATTAGGGTGTGGAAAACAGGTGGTATGAGTGAAGTTATAGAAGAAGTTAAGAATACCAAAGTTATTAGGATTATTGATGTTTTAGGTAGAGAAAGTGAACAGTTAAACAATCAACCTCTTTTTTACATCTATGATGATGGAACGGTGGAGAAGAAAATAATTCTTGAATAAATAAACCCCCTCATTGAGGGGGTTCTTTATTGGTGGACCTCTCGGTCCTTATTTCGAACTTTTTTAAGATTTTAATGAGAGAGTGACTGTCTCAATTTGTTCTTCTCTTTGAATAGTGCAATTGATTTTATCACCTGGGTTAAATTGAATAATTAACTCATGTAATTCGCTAGTTGAGTTAACCTTAATGCCATTTATTTCTAATATTACATCTAGATCCTGGATGCCTGCAAGCTCTGCTGCACTATTTTCTAATACTTTTGAGATTAGAACTCCTTTAAGCCCGTTTAGTTTTAATTCTTTTTGTACCTGCATATTTATATCAGTAATATGAATTCCAATATATGCTCTACGCACTTCTCCGTATACTTTTAAATCATTTATAATCTTTTCTGCCATATTTGAAGGAATAGCAAAACCATAACCACTAAATGATCCTGTTTTAGATTGTATCGCTGTGTTTATTCCAATTAAATTACCATTGGTATTGACAAGTGCACCTCCTGAGTTTCCAGAATTAATTGCTGCGTCTGTTTGAATAAATGATTCAATACCTCCATCATTAAGTATATTAATCTTTCTAGACTTTGCGCTAATGATACCGGCAGTTACAGTAGAATTAAGATTATATGGATTTCCAACTGCCAATACCCATTCCCCAACTCTTAGATTATTTGAGTTGTCAAATTTCAAAAAAGAAAGTTTATTTTCTTCAATTTTGAGTAGCGCTAAATCACTATTAGAGTCTTCTCCTAAGATTTTAGCACTATATGTCCTTTTGTCATTTAAGACTACTTCTATCTCTTCAGCATTATTAATGACATGTCTATTAGTAATAATATATCCATCTTCTGAGATGATAACCCCTGAACCACTTGCAATATTCTCTTTTGGTTGGTTGAAAAATCTTTTTCCATAGAAAGGGTCATAGTAGCCATATATCTCATTACTAATATATTTAGATTTTATATGAACTACTGCTTGGATAGCGTGTTCTGAAGCTTTTATAAAGTTCGGCCTATTGTTTTCTTCTACTTTGTAATTTTTGTTGTCATTAAAATCAGATGCAAAGGTTTTTTTTGACAATATATCTTGTAGGTAGAATGATAGACATACACCTAATAAAACGTATAATAAGACTTTGTATTTTTTCATTTTTTAGTTGATTTAGATATATTCTTATAACTAAATTATATAATAATTATTATGTAAATATAAAAGAAAAACCCACTCAATTGAGTGGGTATCTTTTTGGTGGGCCTCTTGGAATTCGAACTGAGATTATTTTTTACCGAAATTTAACTTAATTTTTCTAATTCATCTTTAATAAAGTCAGCTAGTTCTTTTACATAGCTTGCTGAAAAATCAAATTTGATCCCTGCTGTTTCGTAAATTTCCCCAATTGTTTTTGTGTATCCTAATTTAAGAGCATCCATATAATTGTCCAAGCCTTGTTCTCCTAATTGTTTATATGAACGCCACATAGCAATTGCTCCTAGTTGCGCCATACCGTATTCAACATAATAGAAAGGAACTTCATATAAATGTAATTGTTTTTGCCAAAGGTTAGCATGTACATTTTCATTTCCTTCCCAATCTAAAATTTGATTTCCTAGTTCTGAAGAAATTGTTAACCATTTCTCTTTTCTCTGTTGTGCAGTATGTTCAGTAGTATAAATCCAATGTTGGAATTTATCAATAGAAGCAACCCATGGTAGAGTTTCTAATGCTTTTTCTAATTGTTCCAATTTTGCTCTTTTTAAATCAGCTGCATCATTATAAAATACATCCCAATGATCCATAGATAACAATTCCATAGCCATAGATGCTAGTTCAGCCACTTCAGACGGAGTTGATTTGAATTCAGTCATTGCTAAATCTCTACTCAAAAAAGAGTGAACAGCATGACCGCCTTCATGAACCATAGTAACAAGATCTCTTTGAGAGCCAACAGCATTCATATAAATATAAGGAACTCCAATTTCATAAAGTGGATACATAAAACCTCCTGGAGCTTTTCCATTTTTTGATTCTAAATCCAAATGTTTCATAGCCTTCATAGTGGAAAGACATTCTCCAAAATAAGGTCTTAGTCTGTTGAAGCACTCTACTGATAAATCAGTTAGTTCAGTTCCTCCTTCAAATGGTTTTAAGGGTGCCAACCCATCAACATCAACAGCTGTATCCCAAGGTTTGTATGAAGTGTATCCTAATTTATCTTTTCTTTTTTGTTCAAATGAATTGATAATAGGAACAATTTCTTGTGCAATAGCATCATGAAAGTTAAAGCAATCTTTAGGCGTGTAATCAAAACGCCCCATAGCCGCAAACATATAATCACGATAATTGTCAAAGCCTGCATTTTTTGCAATTTCTTTCCTTAAAGCAATTAGTTCATCAAATAAATCATCTAAAGCTTTTTCATCCTGCAATCTTCTAGTACTAATTTTATTATAAACTTCTTCTCTTTTAACTCTATCCGTACTTTTTAATAATTGTGCTGCTTTTTGCATGGTCATTTTCTCACCATCAACCTCTATTGACATCTTTGCAGAGATAGCGCCATATTCTTGTTGTTTCTCTTCCATTACTGTAAACAAAGGAATGTTTTCTTCACGAAAAATTTCAATTTGTTTTTTAACACTTCTTAAATAGATACGGTATTTTTCTTGATCTAATTCTTTTAAGAAAGGACATTCAATCAATTTTACATTTAACTTGTGTGAATAAGGAGCTGTATTTGGTGAAATTTCCTTTATCCAAAATGAAAAACGCTCTCCTAATTCTTTATCAGTAGTATCAATATTCATTTTAATGTAACGCCAAGCCATATCCTCTTCCAAAACTGCTGAAAGCTCAGATTGGTCTAACATCCATTTTTCTAATTCTGAAGCAGAGGAGATTTCTCTTTCAACTAAATTATCAAATAGTGATTTTATTTTATCCCATGAATCAATTATTAAATCTTCAGGAACAAATTTTCTTATCGGTCGTGTTGGTATTGAAATAGTATTATTCATTATTTGTCATCTTTTTTAGGAGTTGTTTTTTTAGCAACTTTCTTTTTTTCTTTTGGCAATTCAATTAAACCTGCTTTTTGTAAAGCATTATACCATTGAATTACTTTCTTAATATCAGAAATATAAACTCTTTCTTCATCATAATCAGTTAAAATGTCTCTAAAATATGTATTTAGTTCATTAGTAGAGGATTTATGTGAAATCGCCTGCTTACAATCTTCTTTTTTAGCGATATCATCAAAAATTTCTGATAATGGTTTTGTGTCATCATAAGTGTAAATCCCAATTTCTTCTAAAGTATTTGCTTTATGATGTGAGTATAATGGTCCTTTTTTACCATCTAATAATGACTCAACAATTACAGTGTTGTTTGCTTGTGAAACCACTTTATAAAGCCCTGGTTTCCCGGCTACATTTATTATTCCTTCTAAATTCATTTTATATATTTTTGGATTGCAAATGTATAATTTTTAAGAGGATATGTCTGAGATTTTTTATGTATTATTGGTTTTGTGAATTTACTAAAATTAAAGAATAGAAGAGAAGTGTTGGCCTGGTCTTTTTATGATTTTGCGAACCAACCTTTTACTACTATTATAGTGACTTTTGTTTATAGTGCTTTTTTTGTAAAAGTAATAGCGGAAAACGAGCAGGTTGGAACTACACTATGGGCAAATGGAATTGCAGTATCATCAATAATTGTTGCAGTTCTTTCTCCTATACTAGGGGCAATTGCTGATAGTGGTGGCTATCGTAAATTTTTTCTAATTTTCTTCACATGGGTTACTGCTATCTTTTCAATTCTACTTTATTTTCCTGAATCTGGTGATGTGTTCTTTGCTCTCTCCTTATTTGTAGTTGCCAATGTTGCTTTTGAAATCGGCACAGTATTTTGTAATTCGTATTTACCTGATTTGTCTACTAAAGAAAATAGTGGAAGTATTTCAGGATTTGCTTGGGGTTTAGGATTTGTTGGAGGTTTAATTGCATTGTTTTTATCCTTAGTGTTATTTCCTGAATTAGATGCTTCAGGAATTAGAAAGATTAATATTTTAGTAGGAATTTGGTTTTTAATTTTCTCAATTCCTACAATTATGCTTGTAAAGGATAGGAAAAAAGAAAATTTTCAGAACCATCATTTGTTGAATTCCTTTTCTGCAATAAAAAAGACTTTTAAAACAGTAGCAAACTACAAAGAAACTACCCAGTTTTTAATTGCGAGATTGTTTTATAATGATGGTTTAGTTACTATTTTTGCTCTAGGTGGGATATATGCTGTTGGAACCTTAGACTTCACTTTTGATGAAGTTATGAAGTTAGGAATCGTTCTGAATATTGCAGCTGGTATTGGTGCTTTTGTTTTTGGATATATTGAAGATAAAGTGGGGGTGAAGAAGGTTATTAATTTGACTTTAGGTGTACTTATTTTTGCAACTTTAATTGCAATTTATGCTCCAGAAACAGATTATCCAAAAGAATTATTTTGGATTGCCGGAGTTTTAATTGGTTTGATGGTTGGTCCAAATCAATCTTGTAGTAGATCCTTAATGTCACAATTGACTCCTAAAGATAAGCAAAATGAGTTTTTTGGTTTTTTTGCTTTAACTGGAAAGGCCACTGCTTTTTTAGGCCCTTTATTATTTGGGATTATCACTTCAATGTATAGTCAGCAAATGGCTCTTTGGGTTGTGGTTTTTCTTTTTGTATTAGGTTTTTTAATCTTTAATAGGATTGATTTTATTTCTGTAAATTTGCAAGATGAGATATAACTTGCTTTTATCTATAATACTTTCTGGATGTACCTATAATGAGCTTATTACAGGATGCACTAACCCTTTAGCTATTAATTATAGTGCTGATGCTATTGTTGATGACGGTAATTGTCTTTTGGATGAATGTATTTCTACTCCTTCTTTTGTAGATTGCGTTAAACCAATAATTGATAATAATTGTGTTTCTTGTCATTCTTATGGAGGGGAAGCAGCTTTTTTAGATTTAATAGACTATAATTCAATAAATTATGCTGTTAATAACTATGATATTATTGTCATAATTAATACTACTATGCCTAAGGTTGCATTGATGCCTGAAAATAATATTAATATAATTGAAAAATGGATTAATGATGGTGCTCAGAATAATTAGTTTAATTTTTGTATGTGTTTGTGTTGAGTTAAATGCTCAGCAGTTTATTTCTAATAACGGAATAGTTTCTTTTTATTCAGAAACTCCTTTAGAAAATATTTCAGCCGTAAATAAAAATGTATCTGCTGCATATGATTTAGCTTCTTCAGATTTAGTTTTTCAATTAGATATAAAAAAATTTATTTTTCCTATTGCACTTATGCAAGAACATTTTAATGAAAACTATTTAGAATCAGATATTTACCCTAAATCAAAATTTATTGGGAGAGTAGTAAATATAATAGATGAACAAGCAACTGTTTCGGGGGACTTGACAATTCATGGAATTACTAATAGTATTAAAATGGTTGGTTCTTTTATTAAGAGCAAAAATTCGGTTTTAATAAATTCAAAATTCATTATAAAACTTAAAGATTACAATATAAAAATACCTAAAATTGTAATGTATAAAATTGCTGAAGAAATTGAAGTTAAAGTTAATATAGAATTAATAGAATTGAAATGAAAAAAACAATTATTTTAAGTATATTTTTTTGTTCATTTTCAGTAAAAGCACAAGATAATTTATTGAATTTACTTTCCCAAGATGATGAGCCTATTTATATCTCATACTTATTTAAAGGTACAAAAGTAGTAAATGGTCAATCAGTAGAATTACCATCAAAAGGTGTTCTACAATTCACTATTCAGCACAGATTTGGAACGTTAAATTCTGGTTTCTATAATTTGTACGGTTTGGATAATTCTCAGGTTAGATTAGGTTTTGATTATGGGATTAAAGATTTTTTAGCAGTTGGGCTTGGAAGAAGTTCTACTACCAAAACAATAGACGCAAATTCTAAGTTGAGAATAAAAAGACAAATAAAAGATGGATTTCCTGTGGCTATTGTAGCAAATTTTGCTGCTTACGTGAAACAATGGCAATATACTGATAATCAATTGGATGATTTTCTATTTACTAATCAACTTAGTTTTGCTCATCAGCTTTTGATTGCTAGCAAAATTAATAGAGATTTGACTTTGCAAATTTCTCCTACTTTGATTCATTATAATTTGGTAGAGACCTTAGATGAACAAAATGATAAATATTCTCTAGGATTAGGAGGGAGGTATAAGATTACAAAACGTATATCGGTAAATGCTGAATATTTTCATCAATTAAATGATAAAATTAATAGTAATGTGCTTTCATTTGGTTTTGATATTGAAACTGGAGGTCATGTTTTTCAGTTACATTTAAGTAATTCCTCTGCAATGATTGTACCTGGATTCATTACAAAAAATACAGGAAATTGGCTTGATGGTGATATTTACTTTGGGTTTAATATTTCTAGAGTTTTCACTCTTAATAAATAGACTTTGTTTATTTTTGACTGGTGCAAAATAAAGAATATGATATAGCAATAGTTGGTGGAGGAATTATAGGACTTGCTACAGCATTTCAATTGCAGAAAAATTTTTCAAAATTAAATCTTATAGTTTTTGAGAAAGAAAAGGAACTTGCATTTCACCAAACAGGCAGGAATTCTGGGGTGATTCATTCTGGCTTGTATTATAAGCCAGGAAGTTTTAAAGCAAAAAACTGTGTTGAAGGAAGAAAACAATTAGTAAAATTTTCTAAAGAAAACAATCTTGATTATGATGTTTGCGGGAAAATTGTAGTTGCAATTAATGAAGAAGAATCAAAAAGGTTGGATCAACTAAAAATTAATGGAGAGCAAAATGGCTTAGTTGGATTGAAACTTTTAACTCCTGAGGAATTTCAAAAAATTGAACCAAATGTTGATGGAGTAAAAGCGCTTTGGGTTCCTGAAGCAGGAATTATAGATTATAAAGGAGTAACGAATAAATTTGCTGATAAAGTAAAATCCATTAATTCAGAAAGCTTAATTATTACTGATTGTGAAGTTAAAGATTATAAAGAAAATCAGATTAAAACCTCAAAAGGAATTTATAAGTCAAAGCATATTATCTTCTGTGGAGGACTTTTTGCAGATAGATTAGCTGCAAAAGATAAAGTAAAATTAGAAATGCAAATTGTAGGCTTTAGAGGTGACTATTATGAGCTTTCCGAAAAAGCAAAAAGCAAAATTAACAACCTTGTTTATCCAGTTCCAAACCCTGAGTTCCCTTTCTTAGGAGTCCATTTTACAAGAATGACGAACGGTGACATTGAGTGTGGACCAAATGCCGTTTTTACTTTTAAAAGAGAGGGATATAGTAAGACTGCTTTCAATCTTAAGGACACTCTTCAAGCTCTTAGTTTTTCCGGTACTCGTAAATTGTTCATAAATCATTGGAAATTTGGTTTGAATGAATATAAAAGGGCTTTCTCAAAATCCCTATTTTTGAAAGAATTACAAAAGATGATTCCTTCACTTAAAATGCGTGATATTATTAAGGGTAGAAGTGGAGTAAGAGCCATGGCTTTGGGTAGTGATGGTGAGGTTATTGATGATTTTAAGATAGTGAAAAACAAAAGAAATATACATGTGTTAAATGCACCTTCCCCTGCTGCAACTTCATGTTTGGCAATTGGAAATCAAATAATGGAAGAAGCAAAAATACATTTTAAGCTATAATTTATGATTAAGTTTTTAGGCCTGTTATCAAAAAAGAAAAAAGTAAATCCAGAATTGACAGCATCAATTTATGTAGCTTTATTGCAAAATGTAATTGCTGAAGGGTTTGTTGAAATCAAAGATTTTATTAATAATAACAATAACCTTGAAGAAAATCCTAACTTAAAGGAAAATGCGATTGAATGGTTTTCAAATGTTGTTTTTCTAGGAAATCTGCAGAATTTAGATGTGCATTTTGAAGAGCATCAAGCGACACAATTACGCGCTTTGATTTTGGATGAAATCTATAAAGATTTAGAAGTCAATGCTCAGCATTTAGCAATTGAGCGTTTCTTGGATTATGAAAATTATTTTAAAGAACTAATGGTAAAGCATGAATATCCGCTTAATGCAATGGCGCATGCAATTTTTGAGAAGTATAATATTAATGATTTTCAAGGAGATTTATTTAAAAAGAAAAACAAGCCAAACCCTGTGTTTTTTAATGAGTTAAAAAATCTTTTAAGTCATTTTAATTGGAATTGGGAAGACTATCTTGAAAAGAATAAATTAAATTTTTAGCATAAAGAAAGGCGAACAAATGTTCGCCTTTCTTATTATATGTTCTTAAATTTATATGCCTGTATAGTTGCTTGGTGATATAGCTTTTAATTCTGTTTTTATAACATCATTTACATCTAAAGTGTCAATAAAAGATGCAATGCTTTCTGCATTAATAACTGAATTTGTTCTCGTTAATTCTTTCAATGCTTCATAAGGGTTTGGATACCCTTCTCTTCTTAAAATTGTTTGAATTGCTTCCGCAACAACTGCCCAGTTTTTTTCTAAATCAGCAGCTATATTAGCCTCATTTATAAGCAATTTATAAATCCCTTTATTTAGAGAGGCAAGAGCAATGAGTGTGTGTGCAAATGGAACGCCAATGTTTCTTAAAACTGTGCTGTCAGTTAAATCTCTTTGTAGACGAGAAATAGGAAGTTTACTAGATAAAAAAGTAAAAATTGCATTTGCCATTCCTAAGTTCCCTTCAGCATTTTCAAAATCAATAGGGTTTACTTTATGTGGCATTGCTGATGAACCAACTTCCCCTTTTTTAATTTTCTGCTTGAAATAATCCATACTTACATACGTCCAAATATCTCTTGAAAAATCAACTAAAATATTGTTGATTCTACTGATATTGTCCATTAGTGCAGCTAAATTATCATAATGCTCAATTTGAGTTGTAGTTTGTTGCCTTTCTAAATCTAGAGCATCTTTTGTAAAGTTATTTGCAAAACTTACCCAATCAATTTCAGGAAATGCTACATGATGTGCATTAAAATTTCCTGTAGCACCACCAAATTTTGCGCTAAAAGGAATCGTGTTTAACAACTCTAATTGCTTTTCAATTCTTTCAACAAAAACTTTAATTTCTTTACCCATTCTTGTTGGAGAAGCAGCTTGTCCGTGAGTTCTAGCCAATAAAGGAATTTCATTCCATTGTTCAACTCTTGATTTTAGCAATTCAACTACTTCATTTAATTTTGGAAGATAAATTTTCTCTACTGCTTCTTTTATTGAGTAGGGAACTGCAGTGTTATTTATATCCTGTGATGTTAATCCAAAATGGATAAACTCTTTAAATTCTTGTAGTCCTAAATTGTCAAATTCTTCTTTTATAAAATATTCAACTGCCTTTACATCATGATTGGTGATGCTTTCAATATCCTTGATTCTTTTAGCATCTCTTTCTGAAAAGTCAGAATATAATTTTTTTAATTCTGAGAATTTATCAGCAGGAAAATGATTGAGGTGCAAAATTGAACTATTACATAAAGCAATAAAATACTCAATCTCAACTTGAACTCTGAATTTAATTAAAGCTGACTCAGAAAAATATTCTTGTAATGAAGATGTTTTGCTGATGTATCTACCGTCTATTGGTGTTACTGCATTTAAAGGAGTTAGGTTCATTTTCTATCTTTTTATTTAGGCTGCAAATTTAATCAATTTAAAATAAGATGACTCTTATTAATTTATTTGCTTTTTACTACTTTTGGAAAATGGAAATACTTATATTGATTGGTATTGGAATTTTATTGCTTTTAGGAATTATTGGATGTTTTGTTCCGATAATTCCAGGGCCTCCAATTTCATATGGTGGATTATTAGTGTTTCATTTTTTTAGTTCTTATTCCATTGAAGAAAATATCTTATGGTTGATGGCTTTTGTAGTTTTTGCTGTTACAATTTTTGATATATGGGTGCAGATTTATGGAGTGAAAAAATTTGGAGGTACAAAAAAGGCTGTTAATGGTTCTATTATTGGTTTAATTATTGGGATTTGCTTTTTTCCTCCTTTCGGAATAGTTATCGGTCCGTTTCTTGGTGCTTTTATTGGAGCTAGAATGGAAGAGAATTCGGATGGAAATAAAGCTATAAAAATTGCATTAGGTGCTCTTGCAGGTTTTTTTGCAGGAACAATGTTGAAACTTTCTGTTAGTGTGTATATTAGTTATATTATATTTCAAGCAATTCCTTCTTTATGGTAAAGTATAAAGTTTCGGCTGTTTCTTATTTAAATACGGTTCCTTTTATCCATGGATTAAAGCAAAGTGAGTTGATACACAATATTGATTTGCAATTGGATTATCCTTCTATTTGTGCGGATAAACTTATTAATGGAACTGTGGATTTGGCTTTAGTGCCAGTGGCCGTTATTCCAAAATTAAAAGATTCTTATATTATTTCGGACTATTGTATAGGGGCGGATGGTGCTGTGGATACCGTTTGTTTGTATTCGGATTTGCCTATTACTGAGATTGAAAGCATAGTTTTGGATTATCAGTCGCGAACCTCTGTGGCATTGCTTAAAATTTTATTGAAAGAATATTGGGAATTGAAGCCTGAACCAATAAAAGCTGATGTTGGTTTTGAGGATAATATAAAAGGTAATCATGCTGCTTTGGTAATTGGCGATAGGGCATTTGCTCTGAATACTAAGCATGCCTATATTTATGATTTGCCAGCTATTTGGAAAGAAATGACAGGTTTGCCTTTTGTGTTTGCCGCTTGGGTAGCGAATAAGAAATTGCCTCAGAATTTTATTAGTAATTTTAACACAGCCCTAGAAAAAGGATTAAGCGATATTGATAGAGCTTTGGCTTTAGAAGGAGATAATTACCCAAACTGTACAAATCCTGAAGATTATTTGAATAATAAGATTTCTTATAATTTAGATGCTGAAAAGAAAAAAGGAATGGAGCTTTTTCTGAAGAAGGTGAGTGCTTTATAAGAAGTATATTTATTTCTTTTCTACACGCATAATTTTTTCCATTTTACGCCCTTTTGCCAATTCGTCAATTAGCTTTTCCATTTGTCTGCATTGTTTGTATGTTTCAAATTTATCTTCTATTTCTTCAATTCTATAACCACAAACAACTCCTTTAATTAAGTATGCATTAGTATGTATTTTTGCTTTTTGGAAAAAGGTTTTAAAAGTAACTTTATCTTCAATAAGTACTTGTAACTTATTTTCATTAAAACCAGTTAGCCATTCTATTACTTGATGAAACTCTTCTTTTGTTCTTCCATTTTCAACTAATCTATTCAAGTAAAGTGGGTAGATATCTGCAAATATCATATTTGCAACTCTTTCATTTTTTTTGACTGTAACTTTCATATTAATTAGTGAATAATAATTTTACACAGAAAATACTAAAAAAATAAAAATAATTAAAAATCACATTTTTAAGAAATAATACTACTTTCTTTTTTTCAATTGTTGTTCTTGTTTTTTCTGCATGTCTTCTAACTTCTTTTGGAACTTAGATTTTGGTTTAGCAGGTTTCTTTTTATTTGCTTCCAATTGAGCCAATATTGCATCTTCATCAATCAGTCTTTTCATGAAGTATTGTTGAGTAAAGGTGAACATATTTGCTAAAAAGTAGTAGTACGAAAGTCCTGCAGCATAATTATTAAAGAACCCAAGGAACATGATTGGCATAAGGTACATCATCCATTTCATTTGTGCCATTTGCCCAGTTGCCATTGAAGAGTTCATTCTTGTGTACAATAAAGTAGAAATCGTCATTAAAAGCGTAAATAAACTAATATGATCTCCATAAAAAGGAATTTCAAATCCTAGGTTATAAATAGAATCATAAGCTGATAAATCATCTGCCCAAAGGAAACTTTCTTGCCTTAACTCAATAGAGGCAGGGAAGAAACGGAACATGGCAATAAGTATCGGAAATTGAAAGAGCATTGGCAAGCATCCTCCCATTGGATTTACACCTGCTTTTCGGTAAAGAGCCATGGTCTCTTGCTGAGTTTTCATTTGATCTTTCCCTTTATTTTTCTCAGTTATTTTATCAATTTCAGGTTTTAATACTTTCATTTTTGCTTGTGATAAAAATGCTTTGTAAGTAAAAGGAGAAAGTCCTAACTTGATAATTAGTGTAAGTAATAGAATTATGATTCCATAAGAAGAAAAGTACTTACTTAAGAAATCAAAGAGATTGATAATGATGTACTGGTTTACCCAGCCAAATATTCCCCAACCCAAAGGGACTAATTCTTCAAACCCTGAATTATAGGATTCTAATGTTTTATAATGGTTTGGTCCAAAATAAAACTGGAAACTTAATTGTTCATCTCGTTTATGACTGTACGGTAATTCAAATTTAGCTGCTAAATCTTTTATAAATTTTGATCCTTCACTTTTAGTAGAAGTTAAGTAAGTTGGTTTGTCAAAACCATCTTTTGCTATAAATATTGCGCTAAAAAACTGTTGCTTGAATGCTACCCAATTTAAACGTGCATTTATTTTATCATCATCAGTTGAGGTGAAACTTAAGTAATCAACCTCATTATCTGAGCTGTATTGGTATTGCAACCCAGTGTACATGTCCTGATTAGTTTTACTCTTTTCAGTTTGTGGCGTTTTCATTTGCCATTCCAAGTTCATGTAATTTACTCCTGATGGAATGATACTTTCCATTCCTACAAAATTGATATCAAAATCAATAAGGTAATCGTCAGTTACCGTGTATAAGTACTCTACATAATGGCTATCATCCGCCTTTAGTTTCATGCTTAAAGTATTGTTCCTTTGTTCGGAAACAAAATACAAGTCGGTAGTATTTATGTTGTGCCCAGTTGTAAATTGTAGGTTGAAACGAGAGCTATCAGCATCAAACAAATCAAGTGCTAGAGAGTCAAAAGTTTGGTATTCTTTTAAAATTACGGATGTAATTCTCCCCCCTTTATTTGCAACTGTAATTTTTAATTTATCATTTTCAATTATCTGAAACTCATCTTCTCCTATTGCGGCTGCAGCAAAAATTCCGTAAGTTGCTTGTAGCTCTTCACTTACAATAGAATCATTAAGTGTTGGGATGATTGGTGCATCAATAACTGTTTCAGCTATTTGAGTTTCACTAATTACAGCCTCAGTTGGTGTTGTAGTTAGCGCTTGTTCTTGTGGAACTTCAGGAAAAAAGAAAGTATTAAATACTATCAGTATGACAGCCATTAATACAAAACCAATTAGTGAATTTTTATCGTATTGTTTCATTGTTAAACTAAATTATTTGTTGTTGATGCATGACTCAATAAATCCACAGAATAGTGGGTGAGGATTTGCTACTGTACTTTTATATTCTGGATGAAATTGAACGCCAACAAACCATGGGTGAGTTGGTATTTCTACTATTTCAACAAGATTTGTTTTTGGATTTATTCCAGTTGCAATTAAACCTGCTTTTTCTAAGTCAGCTTTGTAGTTGTTGTTAAATTCGAATCTATGCCTATGTCTTTCGCTTATCTCATTATTTTGGTAAGCATTATAAGCATTGGAACCTTTAGTAAGTTGGCAATCATAAGCACCTAATCTCATAGTCCCACCTTTTTCAATTATT
>CAJQHO010000032.1 GCA_905478185.1 uncultured Flavobacteriales bacterium
CTTTTGTAGCTTGTAGTCCTTCAGCAATTGCTTTATATACTTCTGTTTTTGTGAATTTAAGTCCTAAGTCTTCTAATTCAGTTTTGATAGCATAAAGCCCTAATCTGTGAGCGAGAGGTGCATATAAGTAAAGAGTTTCTGATGCAATTTTAAGCTGTTTTGGCTTTTTCATTGCATCCAAAGTTCGCATATTATGGAGTCTATCAGCAAGCTTAATTAGTATTACTCTTACATCATCTGATAAAGTAAGTAGCATCTTTCTAAAATTCTCTGCTTGCATGGATACATTCTTATCAAATACGTCCTGAATTTTAGTTAATCCATCAATAATTTTAGAGACTTTTACGCCAAATAATTTTTCAATATCTTTGAGAGTATAGTCAGTATCTTCAACTACATCATGCAGTAGAGCACATATAATAGATGTAGTTCCTAGGCTAATTTCTTTTGCGGCAATATGAGCAACAGCAATAGGATGGTATATATAGGGTTCTCCTGATTTTCTTCTCTGAGTTTTGTGGGCTTCAACTGCTAAATCAAAAGCTTTTCGAATTTCTTTTTTATCTGCTTTATCTGTTTTGTCAGCACATGCACGCAACAATGATTTATACTTATTAAGTATGTCTTTTTTTTCTTGTTCTAAATCTATTGGTTGCATCTAGTAATTTAAGCAAAAATAGGGTAAGTACTCATTAGTATATTTACTTCTTTTCTTACTTCAGACAATACATTTTTATCTTCATAATTCATGATTACTTTATCTATTAAATTAACAATAGTAGGTATTGAATTTTCTTTTACACCTCTTGTAGTTATTGCTGGAGTTCCAACTCTTATTCCGGAAGTTATAAATGGTGATTGAGTATCAAAAGGAACCATATTTTTATTTGCAGTAATATCTGCTTTTACAAGTGCGTTTTCAGCATCTTTTCCTGTTATGTTTTTATTTCTTAAATCAATAAGCATGCAGTGATTTTCGGTACCTCCAGAAATAATTTTATACCCTTTTTTAACAAATTCCTTAGCCATTAGTTTTGAGTTTTTTATTACTTGCTCGCCATATGACCTGAACTCAGGTTTTAATGCTTCACCAAAAGCAATTGCTTTAGCAGCTATTACATGTTCTAATGGCCCTCCTTGTGAGCCTGGGAATACGCCTGAATTTAATATTGCAGACATCATTCTAGTTTTTCCTTTTGGAGTTTTTAGTCCCCAAGGGTTTTCAAAGTTTTTTCCCATCATAATCATTCCACCTCTTGGACCTCTTAAGGTCTTGTGAGTAGTAGTAGTTAAAATATGGCAATGTGGAGCAGGGTCATTTAATAATTTTGCAGCAATTAATCCTGCTGGATGAGCAATATCAGCCATCAATAACGCACCAACTTTATCTGCAATTTTTCTAAAACGAGCATAATCCCAGTCTTGTGAGTAGGCAGAGCCTCCACAAATAATTAATTTTGGTTGTTCTGCAATAGCAGTTTTTTCTAATTTATTATAATCAACTTTCCCAGTTGATTCTTCAACATTATAAAATGAAGTTTTATAAAGCTTTCCTGAAAAATTTACTGGTGATCCGTGAGTTAAGTGCCCACCGTGTGAGAGGTTAAATCCTAAAATTTTATCTCCAGGATTAAGGCAAGCTAACATTACGGCTGCATTTGCTTGAGATCCAGAGTGGGGTTGTACATTAACATACTCAACACCAAATAATTCTTTTGCTCTATCAATTGCTAATTGTTCTACTTTGTCAACAACTTCACATCCTCCATAATATCTTTTTCTAGGGTATCCCTCAGCATATTTGTTTGTTAAGCATGAGCCCATTGCTTGCATTACTTCATTGCTCACAAAGTTTTCTGATGCAATTAATTCAATTCCTTTTCTTTGTCTTTGATCTTCCTCATTTATTAAATCAAAAATTATTTGATCATTTTTCATCTGATATTATTTTAAAATTTCTATTTTCGTAAACGCAACAAATGTATATAAATTTATGAATAGAATTAAGGAACTTTTTGGAATAAAATATCCAATTATTCAGGGGGGCATGATATGGTGTAGTGGTTGGGAATTGGCCTCTGCTGTAAGTAATGCTGGTGGATTAGGTTTAATTGGCTCAGGGTCAATGTATCCTGAAGTTTTAAAAGAACATATCCAAAAATGCAATAAAGCAACTGACAAGCCTTTTGGAGTAAATATTCCTTTAATTTATCCGAATATTGACGAGCATATTCAAATCATTATTGATGAAGGAGTGAAGATTGTTTTTTCATCTGCAGGGAACCCAAAGAAATACACTTCTTATTTACAAGAAAACGGTATAATTGTAGTTCATGTAATTGCAAATACTAAGTTTGCTTTAAAATCAGTTGCGGCAGGGGTTGATGCTATTGTTGCTGAAGGTTTTGAAGCAGGAGGGCATAATGGAAAAGATGAAATTACAACTATGTGCTTAATTCCTGAAATAGCAGATGAAGTAAATATTCCTGTAATTGCTGCAGGAGGTATTGCAGATGGGCGTGCAATGTTAGCAGCTATGTGCTTGGGTGCTGATGGCGTGCAAATTGGTAGTAGATTTGCAGTTTGTAAAGAAAGTTCTGCTCATGAAAACTTTAAAAATTATGTTTTTGATGCAAAGGATGGCGCAACAGATTTAACTTTAAAGGAAATAACAGCTGTAAGATTGTTAAAAAATGAGTTTTACCAAAACATACAAGAAGCATATCTGGCAAAAGCAACAACTAAGGAATTAAAAGAATTGTTAGGAAGAGGAAGGGCAAAAAAAGGGATGTTTGAAGGTAATTTATCAGAAGGAGAATTGGAAATAGGACAAGTGTCTTCAATGATTAATAAAATGCAGACTTCCAAAGAAATTATTGATGAAATTATTGATGATTTCAATAATGCAAAAAGTCATCTTCACACTTTGAATGTATAAGGTTTTTTTAAGCAAGTATTATTTTAGTCCTATGTTGAATTTTTTTTTTGTAAATTTGTAGTTATTATAAATTACATTATGAAAAAGATATTATTTTTATTTTTTATTGTCTTATTAAGTTTTTCTTCTCAAGCTTCTCACTACATTGGCGGTGAAATTACTTGGGAATGCGATAAGGATCTTTTAAGTCCAAATTATGGGAAGTATACGTTTTATATGACAATTTATCAAGATTGTGATGGTATAGATTTTAGTACGACTGGTTATGATATAGACGTTCATAACCATCCATCATTATTCTCAATTAATTTACCTTTTGTTTCATCAGTCGATATTTCTCCAACTGGCGTTCCGGGATCTACTCCTTGCTATGATTGTAATACTCAGCCATTTGGAACATTTGGTGCTGTAAAGCAATGGAATTATGCTTCAGCTCCCACGACAATTACCGGAAGTCCATCTGCTGACGGATGGCATTTTACTTGGGGTACATGTTGTAGAAGTGGAAATATAACTAATATTGGTACGCCTGGTAGTATGGATTGGATTGTGCGATCTGTGATGTATCCTTATACTGATCCTAGTGGAACGATATTCCCTAATAGTAATGAGTGTTATGAGAATTCTCCAATTTTTAAAGAAGAGCCAAAAACAATTCTATGTTCTGGTTATCCTTTTTCGTATAGTCACCTTGCTTTTGATGTTGAGCTTGATTCACTAAGTTATAGTTGGGCAGAACCTTTGGATGTCGCATCTTTATATAATTATACCAATCCTAGTTCACAGGCAATACCGTATATTGGAGGTTATACAGTTACATCTCCAATACCAGGTAATCCTACTCTAGATAGTGAAAATGGAGAAATTTCTTTCTTTTCAATGACTAATGGTGTTTTTGTTACAGTTATAAAGGTAGCAGCATTTAAGTGTGGACAATTAGTTGCTGAAGTATATAGGGATGTAAATGTAGCTCTCTTAGGTTGTGGAACCTTGCCAAATGGTGCTCAAAATTCTCCTCCTCTTATTACAGCTCCAGTTGGAAGTCAGAATTGGATTACGACTTTAAACCCCTCAACAGGTTTACCATCATATGAAACTACAATTATGGCTGGTGAATTGGTCAATTTTTCTGTAGTTGCAACTGATAGTGATATTAATTCAACTGGAAATATGCAAGATTTATCATTAGAGGTAGAAGGTGGTCAATTAGATCCATTATTAGCACTTAGTAATCCTGCATCCTTTATAGTAACATCTTCATCTCCAGGAAATATTTCAGGAGATTTTGAATGGCTATCTAATTGTGATCATATGCAAGATTATGGATGTGGTAGGCAGGGAGGCGCTTATACGTTTAACATTAAATCATATGATGACTTTTGTCCAGCAAATGGAATTAAAATGGCTACCATAACAATAAACGTTATTCCACCTCAACCCGACTTAAGATGCTTAGCTGTTGATGCCAATGGAGGAGTTGATTTATATTTTTCTTTTCCTGCAGGAGTTATTGATACAAATATTAAGTATGATATATATCATTCTAAACAAATTTCAGGGCCTTATTCATTACTTGATAGTATTTTTTATCCTGATACAACTTTTTATCATTCAGGATCAGACGCTAATACATCACAAAGTTATTATTATCTTTTAGGAAGCGTTACTTGTGGAACTAACATTGGGGGAGGAAGTGATTCACTTTTATATTCTGACACATTAAGCACTATTTTAATGCATTCTACAGCAGTAAACATGGGAGTAACTGCAGATTTAAACTGGAATCCTACTCATAATCCTTTAATACCCTCTTCTTCTACAGATTATGATGTACATTATATAAATGCAGATAATTTTGATGCAATCCTTTCTGTGCAAACTGATACTTTTGCTCAAATGGATGGAGATAGATGTGACTATATTCCACAGTTTTATGTAGAAATACCTGATATTAGTGGGTGTGTCTCAAAATCTTCTATTAGTTCAGTAAATTTACTAGATACTTTGTCTCCTGTCACTCCAATTATTGAAGATATTTCAGTTGATGTTAATGGGAAATCAGTTGTAAGTTGGAGTGTCTCTGCTGATAGTGATTTTTACATTGTTTACATACAAGATAATAATGGCGCTTGGATTACTTTAGATACAGTTTTGTTTGGAACTAATAGTTATCAGTTTGTTAACTCAAATGCAACAATTAATTCTGAAAACTTTACTGTGAGAGCTCTTGATAGTTGTGGAAATACAAGAGTGAGATCTGAAATACACAATTCAATTTATTTGGTACAATTAGTTGATGAATGTGATCATTCGGTTCAGCTAAATTGGAATGATTATATTAATTGGAGTGGAGGTACTCATCATTTTAATGTATTCATAAATGAAATAGATGAGAATGGAGTAGTGATTTCTGATGTAATTACAGTAACAAATGCTACTGAGTATTTGTTAGATGGTTTAACTTCATCATCTCAGTATGAGATATATGTTGAAGCTTATAATTTTGACGCTTCTTTTGTTGCGGTTTCTAATCTTTTAGATTTTAATATTTCATTGGCAGCTAAGCCTAAGTTTCATTATATTGAGTATGTCACAGTAAATCCTGACAATGGTTTTATTGAGTTAAATTGTTATGTTGATAATCAAGGGGTGATTGATCATTATGATATTTATAGAAGTAAGATTGTTAATGGAGTTGAAGTTGGTTTAGATCTTATTGATAATGTAACTTTTAACGGAACATCATCTGTTCATTATATCGATAATGAGGCATCTACTTCTAATTATTCCTATTTATACAAAACTTACCCTGTAGATACTTGCGGTATTACATTAAATGTTCCTCCAGTTGATGATCCGGCTTATGTTAATGATATTTCATATGCTCAATCAATATTGCTAGAAGTAGAAGTGAATAAAGATTATTCTAATTTTCCTGGCTTAGAAAGTGATTATACAAATACAATTACTTTTAATGAGTATGATAAATGGTTAGGGGATGTTTCAAAATATGAATTATTCAGATCTATTAATAATGAACCTTTTGTGATGTTGCCTATCAAAACTTGGGATATGGATAATAATTCAAATCAAGAATTAGTGTTTATTGATAAGGTAACAGAATTTGGAGAAACAAATGGTAAGTTCTGTTATTACATAAAGGCTACTGAAGGTAATAATACTCCTTACGGGTCAGTTCCTGAAGGAAGTTTATCTAATATTGTATGCATTAGCCAAACTCCAAATATTTTTGTTCCAAATACTTTTACTCCAAATGGAGATGAGCACAATGAGGTGTTTAGGCCAATTGCGTATTTTGTTTCTGAAGTTGGTTATTCTTTTTCTATTTTTAATAGAAATGGAAGTGAGATATTCTCTAATAATGAACCATCAAAAGGGTGGGATGGAACATATAAAGGAAGAAATGTGCAGAATGATAATTATGTATATCATCTACAATACATAAATTCAGATGGAGAATTAACAAATAAAACAGATGCTTTTACCCTAGTAAGATAAGTAAATCTTAAATAATAAAAATAGTCCCTTTTTAAGGGACTATTTTAGTATATAAATTGTTAATTTTGCATAATTTTTAAAATAGTAATTATGAGTAATAAAGTATTGAGGGAAGGTTTAACTTATGATGATGTTCTAGTTGTTCCTGCATATTCGGAAGTATTACCTCACATGGTAAGTACAGCTACTAAATTCACTAAAAATATAACGTTAAATGTTCCAGTAGTATCTGCTGCTATGGATACTGTTACTGAATCAAAAATGGCGATTGCTATTGCACAGGAAGGTGGAATTGGAGTGCTTCATAAAAACATGAGTATTGAAAGTCAAGCGTTTGAAGTCCGAAAAGTAAAAAGATCAGAAAGTGGTATGATTTTAGATCCTATTACTCTAGGATTAAATGCAAATGTTGGTGATGCTTTTTTAATGATGCGTGAAAATAAAATTGGAGGTATTCCTATTGTAGATGATAACATGCATCTTCTAGGAATTGTTACTAATAGAGATTTACGCTTTGAAAAAGATATGATACTTTCTATTAATGAAGTAATGACATCAGAAGGAATTATTACTACTGAATTAAATGACCTTGAAAATGCTGAGGATATCTTAAAAGAAAATAAAATTGAAAAATTACCTATTGTTAATGCTGAAAATAAATTAGTTGGGCTAATAACTTTCAAGGATATTATTAAAAACAGAATGCGACCAAATGCTTGTAAAGATAAGTATGGTAGATTAAGAGTTGCTGCTGCTGTTGGCGTTACTAGAGATGTTCTTGAAAGAGTAGAAGCTTTAAATAATGCTGCAGTTGATGCAATTATTATTGATACTGCACACGGGCATACAAAAGGAGTGGTTGATGTTTTGAAGAAAGTAAAATCAACTTACCCTGGTTTAGATGTTGTAGTTGGAAATATTGCAACTGCTGCTGCTGCAAAGGCTTTAATTGAAGCCGGTGCTGATGCTGTAAAAGTAGGAATCGGACCTGGTTCAATTTGTACAACAAGAATTGTAGCAGGGATTGGTGTTCCGCAATTGACAGCTGTAATGGATGTAGCTGAGGTAACTCAGAAAAATAATGTTCCTTTAATTGCAGATGGTGGAATAAGGTATTCAGGTGATATTGTAAAAGCTTTAGCGGGTGGCGCAAATACTGTTATGTTGGGTTCAATTATTGCTGGAGTTGAAGAAGCACCAGGAGAAACAATTATCTTTGAGGGTAGAAAGTTTAAATCTTACAGAGGAATGGGGTCTATTGACGCTATGGAGAAAGGGTCAAAAGACAGGTATTTTCAAAGTGGAGAAGTTGACGCTAAGAAGTTAGTTCCTGAAGGAATTGTTGGTAGAGTAGCTTATAAAGGAACTTTAGGTGAAGTTATTCATCAGATGATTGGTGGGTTAAGAGCTGGAATGGGTTATACTGGATCGTCAACTATAGAAGAGTTAAGTAAAGCAGATTTTTTAAAAATAACTGCTGCTGGTGTTGCTGAAAGTCATCCCCATGATGTGACAATAACTAGAGAAGCACCAAACTATAGTAGAAAATAATAAACTAAAATAAAAAAAAATGAAAAAAGTAGGATTAAGTATATTGTTAGGTGCATTTGTTTTAATTTCAAGTGCACAAGATGTATTAACTATTGCAGATGATAACATCTCATTAGGGGAATTTAAAAATGTATTTTATAAGAACAATCATAATGCTGATATTTCAGCAGATTACTTAAATGAGTACATGGAATTATTTGTGAAATTCAAATTAAAAGTAAGAGAAGCGCAAGAATTAGGACTGGATACTATTCCTTCATTTGTTAATGAGCTTGATGGTTATAGAAAGCAATTGGCTAAACCTTATTTGAAGAATGAAGAGTTTGATGAAAACATGCTTACTGAGGCTTATGAAAGAATTAGTTTTGATGTAAATGCAAGTCATATTTTAATTGCAGTTGATGAAAAAGCAACTGATTATGAAGTAAAAGTTGCTGAGCAAACAGCAATTACAATAAAGAAGGATATCTTAGATGGAAAGTTGTCATTTGGTGATGCTGCTAAGCAAAACTCTGATGATAAATCTGCTGTTAGTAATAGGGGTGAATTAGGGTTCTTCACTGCTTTTATGATGGTTTATGATTTTGAAACTGCAGCTTATACTACTAAAATTGGAGAGATTTCAAACCCTATTAGAACAAAGTATGGGTTTCATTTAGTAAAAGTAAATGATAAAAGAAAAGCTGTTGGGCAAGTAAAAGTAGCTCATATCATGTTTAAAACAGGGCAGGGAGCTGATGAGAATAAATTAAATCAAGCAAAAGAGAAAATTAATAAAGCACTTCAGTTGTTAAATAAAGGAGAGGATTTTGCAGATGTTGCTGAAAGATTTTCTGAAGATAGATCAACTGCTGTAAAAGGAGGTGAGTTACCAACTTTTGGAGTTGGCAAAATGGTTCCTGAATTTGAAAATAATGCATTCGAACTTAAAAATATTGGAGATATTTCTGTTCCATTCAGAACAGAATATGGATGGCATATCATCAAACTTATAGAAAAAGAGGAAATGCCGTCATTTGATGAGTTGAAAGTAGAATTGAAAAGAAAAATTGAAAGAGATAGTAGAGGTGATTTAAGTAAAAAAGCGCTTTATAAAAAATTGAATGATATTTATAAAGTAATAAATAAACCAGCTGTTTATACTTCTTTCAGAAAAGGAGCTGCAAATTCAGTTGCTACAGGAACTTTTGAGAAATTAAATAATAATAAAACTTTAGTTACTATTGATGGAATGAGTGTATCTATCAATAAATTCTCAGAATATATTCTGACTTATCAATCAGTAGGCAGTGATATTGATGCTATGTATGTTGATTTTGTAAATGAGGAGTTATTGGCTTACGAAGAGAGTAAATTAGAAGAGAAATACCCTGAGTATAAAGCTTTATTGCAAGAATATAGAGAAGGGATATTGCTATTTGATTTAACAAATAAAAAAGTATGGACTAAAGCTGTTGAAGACACAATTGGTTTACAAGCATTTTATGATGCTAATAAATCTAATTATACATGGGAAAAAAGAGTGGATGCTACAATCTATAGCTGTATTAACTTAATAACTGCAAAGAAAGTAAAAAGAGAAATCTACAAAAAACATAGGGGAACAATAACTAATGCAGATATTTTAGTTAAAATTAATAAAGATGATGCTTTGAGTTTGCAAATTGAAAGTAACAAATTTGTAAAAGGTGCTAATAAAAATATTGATGCTATTGAATGGAAAACAGGTATATCAAAAGATATAGTGTTAGAAAACGGATCGTATATTATTATTGATGTTCATGAGGTTTTAGCTTCTGGAACAAAGGAATTGACTGAATCTAGAGGAAAGGTTATTTCTGATTATCAGACAGCTTTAGAAAATGATTGGTTAGCTTCACTTAAAGCAAAATATGCAGTAACTATTCATACTGATGTTCTTCATTCACTTATTAAATAGATGAATATTAAGCAATTATTTGTTTTTTCAGCAGTAGTTTTATTGCTAAGTTCTTGTTTTAATAATAAAGAAGGGAGAATAATTGCTAGTGTTAATGAGAAGGATTTAATGCTTGAAGAAGTGTTAGAAGAAATGCCTATACAGATTGAAGATTCTTCCTTCTTTGTTGAAAGATACATGAATGATTGGATACGTAAACAATTGATGATTTATCATGCTGAAATAAATTTAAGTTCAGCAATTCAGAATTATGATAAACAGATAAAAGAGTATAGAGCTTCTCTATTAATTTACGCATATCAACAAGAGTTAATTAATCAGAATTTTGACACTTCTATTTCTATAAAACAAGTTACAGATTATTACAATCAATATAAGGATGAATTTAAGCTAAGTAAAAATATTTTTAAAGGTAGATTTATTGTGGTTGATAGATCAGCTCCCAAATTAATTAACCTTAATAAGTGGTATAAATCTAATAAGGAAAGTAGCTTAGAGGACTTGAATGATTATTGCCAACAATTTGCAAAAGAATATTACTTAGAGGATGATAGGTGGCAATATTTCTCAATTTTCAATCAGAAATTACCAGAGTATATTATAGAGGAATCTTATTTTTTAGAAAATACAAAAGGAGTTGTGTTTGAAGATGATAATTTAAGATATTATGTTTTTATCAAGGATTACCTAATAAATGGCAGTATTAGTCCGTTACAGATGGAACAAGAGAAAATAAAAAATGTGTTATTAAACAAAAATAAAATTGAATATTTGAAGCAATTGGAAGATGAATTGTATCAGAATGGTTTAGCTTTGAAAAAAATTAAAATTTACTAAATGAATAGATTTAAAAACCTGTTATTAATTTCACTTTTTGCTATTGGAGCAAATGCTCAATCAATTGATAAAGTTGAAGCAATTATTGGTGATGAAATTGTGCTTACATCTGAAGTAGAATCACAGTATTTACAGTATTTGTCACAAGGAAACTCAAAATCAGATGCAATAAAATGTGAAATTATTGAAGATTTATTATTTCAAAAATTATTAATAAATCAAGCAAAATTGGACAGTTTAGTTGTAACTGATGAAGAGGTTGATACTGAAATCACAAAAAGATTAACATACTTTGAGAGTCAATTAGGTTCTGTTGAAAAAGTGGAGGAGTATTTTGGTAAATTAAAAGTAGAAATAGAATTAGAGTTAGGCAAGGTAATTAAGGATCAATTTTTAGCAGAGAGAGTTCAAAGAGGAATTTCATCTGATGTAAAAGTTACTCCTGCTGAAGTCCGTGAGTTTTTTAATCAACAAAATGATGCTGATATTCCTGTTGTTCCTACTAAAGTAGAAGTTGCTCAAATTATTGTTAAACCTGAAATATCAGAAGAACAAAAAGATAAACTAAGAGATAAGTTGAACTCATTTAGAGAGCGTGTTTACAAAGGAGAGGACTTTAAAATGTTAGCTACTTTATATTCTGATGATCCTGGCTCGGCTACTAGAGGAGGTGAGCTTGGTTTTGTGAATAGAGGTGATTTAGTTCCTGAGTTTGAACGAGCAGCTTTTCGTTTGAAAGAAGGTGAGATTTCTGAGGTTGTTGAATCTCAATTTGGTTTTCATATTGTACAGCTAATTGAAAGGAGAGGAGAGCAAATTAATGTCCGTCATATTTTGCTAAAAACTAAGGTAAGTTCTACTGCACTTTATAATGCAAAATTAAGAATTGAAGAAGTAGAAAAAGAATTAAAAGCAGGGGTAATTACTTTTGATGATGCGGTTGAAAAATACAGTGATGATGAAAGTAAGAATAATAATGGTTTGCTTCTAAATCCTAATACTATGTCAACTTTACATGCAATAGATGAGATGTCTCCAGCTTTAAAGTTTGTAGTAGAAAACTTGGAAGAAGGAAGTTTTAGCTCTCCTGCTGTGGCTCAAATGCCTGATGAAACCAAAGCATACAGAATATTAAAGTTAAATAAAAGAATTGAAGAGCATAAAGCAAATCTAGTTGATGATTTTTCAATGATTAAGGATTTTGCAATTAACATAAAAAAGCAAGAGGAGTTAATGAAGTGGATTGCAAAAACAATCTCAAATACATACATTAAAATTAATGATGATATTTCTGCTTGTGAATTTAAAAATAAATGGGTAAAATAATATGAGTAATGAAGTAAAATCAGTAGATGAATTTATTGTAAAATATAATGAGTTTAAAAATGAAATTGCAAAAGTTATTGTTGGTCAAGAAGAAGTTGTTCAGCAAGTATTAATTTCAATTTTTTGTAACGGACATTGCCTTTTAGTAGGTGTACCTGGATTGGCTAAAACCTTACTAGTGCAAACTATTGCTGATTCATTAGGGCTTAATTTTAATCGTATTCAATTTACGCCAGATTTAATGCCTTCTGATATTGTTGGTGCTGAAATCCTAGATGAAAATAGAAACTTTAAATTTGTGAAAGGACCTTTATTTTCTAATATTATTTTGGCAGATGAAATTAACCGTACGCCTCCTAAAACCCAATCGGCTTTATTAGAGGCAATGCAAGAGCGATCAGTTACCAATGCGGGTACTCGTTATGATTTGGATAAACCTTTCTTTGTATTAGCTACTCAAAATCCTATTGAGCAAGAGGGAACTTATCCTTTGCCTGAAGCACAATTGGATAGGTTCATGTTCAATGTACTTTTGGATTATCCTAGTTATGAAGAAGAATTAAAAATTGTAAAACAAACTACAGTTAAAAATAATGTAAGTTTAAATACAATTATGTCGGCTGAACAAATTATGAAATATCAAGAGGTAATTACAAAATTACCAGTTACCGATAATGTATTGCAATATGCTGTAAGTTTAGTGGCTAAAACAAGACCAAATTCTGATAAAGCTGTTGATGTAGTAAAACAATATATCGAATGGGGTGCTGGTCCAAGGGCATCACAGTTTATGTTGATGGCTGCTAAGTGTCATGCTGCAATAAATGGAAAATATGCTCCTGATATTGAGGATGTAAAAGCAGTTGCAAAACCTATTTTACGACACAGATTGGTAAAGAATTACAAAGCAGAAGCTGAAGGAATGAGTATAGATCAAATTATTGAATCAATTTTATAATGATATTACCAATAGTTGCTTTTGGATCACCAATTTTAAGAAAGAATTGTGTAGATATTACTCCTGAATATCCTGAATTAGAAACCCTTTTAGCTAATATGTGGGAAACTATGTATGAGGCTAGTGGAGTAGGACTTGCTGCACCTCAAATTAATAAAGCAATTCGTTTGTTTTTAATTGATACCACTCCTTTTGTAGAGGATGAAGAAGAAACAGCAGAGGTAATTGTAAAACAGACATTTATTAATGCTAGAATTATTGAAGAAACAGGAGAGGAGTGGGACTTTAATGAAGGTTGCTTATCTATACCAGATATTAGGGAAGATGTAAGTAGGAAATCAACTGTAACAATTGAGTACATGGATGAGAATTTTAAAAAACATACTGATACTTATGATGGCTTAACTGCCCGTGTTATTCAGCATGAGTACGACCATGTTGATGGAATATTATTTACAGATAAGATTTCTGCTTTACGTAAAAGAATGATAAAAGGAAAATTAATGGATATAAGCAAAGGAAAAGTAAATGCAGCTTATAAAATGAGGTTTGCTAGGTAGGCTATTTAATAACTACCTTAAACATTTCTTGTTCTCCTATAAAACCTTTTAACTCATCTCCAGCTTTTACAGACCCAACTCCCTCAGGAGTTCCCGTATAAATTAAGTCCCCAATTTTTAGGGTATAGAATTTTGAAATATGAGCAATAATAGCATCAAAATTAAAGCACATGTCTTTACTGTTTCCTAGCTGTACTTGCTCATCATTTTTATTTAAACTAAATACAATATTGTTTAAATTCAAATCAGATTTATCAATAAAAGTTCTGCTAATTTGTGCTGACCCATCAAAGCCTTTTGCTTTTTCCCATGGTAAGCCTTTACCTTTGCATTCCTGTTGAATATCTCTTGCAGTAAAATCAATTCCTAAGCCAATTTGAGAATAGTATGTGTGTGCATATCTTTCTTCTATATGTTTTCCTGTCTTGTTTATTCTAATCACTAATTCCACCTCATAGTGAATGTCATTAGAAAAGTGAGGGATAAAGAAGGGGTGACCTTTTGGTTGTATGGCTGTATCAGGTTTAAGGAAAAATAAAGGTTCACAAGGAATATCATTTCCTAATTCCTTAACATGATTTACATAATTACGACCAATACAAATTATTTTCATGTGTTAACTTTTTAATCTGTTTCCTTCTTTATCAAAGAACTTATTTATTTCAATTTCAGTTTTCCATATACTTAATCCAAGAGAAATAATAAGAAAACCATAACTTACTAGAAGAAAATCTTCACTATTGTAGCTTAAAATAATTCCTGAAAGTTGAAATATAATTGTAGCTAAAGAAGCTATAGTCATATACTTTGAACTTACTTTATTTGCAAATTTCCAAATATCATTATTGGACATACTTCTTGTTGTTCTGTATCCATAAATAGTACTGATTTCTTTAGGTTGGTATTTTGAGTAAATAAAACTAAAAAATAAAATTAAGGGTCCACATGCGAGCTGCCCTGCAATGAAATCAGATGACATTAGTTTTTAAACTTTTTTTCTAACTTCATTTTTGTTGCAAAATTACGCATTACATTTTTGGTATATAAAGGGAAGTCTGCTTGATTAATCCAAGAGAAATACCCAGGATTATCTTTCCAGATTTGCGCTAAAGTTACATCACGGTATTTCCCAAAACTAAGCACTTCTTCTCCTTTATCGTTAAAACGAATAAAGCCTGCCATATCAGCAAACTTCCCACCTCTTTGTGAAAAGTCAGCTAGGAAATCAACATTATTTTCTAACTCCTCATATTTATCAAGTTGAGAGAGTAAAACTTCATAAGTTGCAGTTGTATCAGCTTCAGCTGAATGAGCATTTGTTAAATCTTTATCGCAATAAAATTTATAAGCAGCTACTAGAGTTCTTTGTTCCATTTTATGAAAGATATTCTGAATGTCAACCGCCTTTCTGTTAGTCATGTCAAAATCAATTTTAACTCTTAAAAACTCTTCAGCCAATAATGGAATATCAAATTTATTGGAGTTGAAGCCAGCTAAATCACAATTATGTATAAGTTCAGATATTTCAGGAGCAAGTTCTTTAAAAGTAGGTTCGTTTGCTACTTTTTCATCAGATATTCCGTGTATTGCAGTTGTTACTTCAGGAATTGGAATAGTAGGATTTACAAGCCAAGTTTTACTTTCTTTATTTCCATTTGGAAAAACTTTAAGAATGGCAATTTCTACAATTCTATCTTTTGCTACTTGCACTCCTGTTGTTTCTAAATCAAAGAATACAATTGGTTTTTCTAGTTTTAAATTCATAGTGCTAAAATAATGTTTTTAGTTAAAAGAGAATAGTGACAAGTAACTAGTTTTTGAACATAAAAAAAGGAAGCAATTGCTTCCTTTTCTAATACTAATTCCAGAAACTACTAACTAGTCCCTAGAAACTATATGGTTAAACCTCTTGAGTAGTATCGAATTGTTCTAAGTAATCTTTTACTTTACTTACAAATTGTCCTCCTAAAGCACCATCAACAACTCTATGATCGTATGATAATGATAAGAACATCATATGACGAATTGCAATTACATCACCTTCAGTGGTTTCTAAAACAACAGGTTTCTTTTTAATAACACCACAAGCCATAATAGCTACTTGAGGTTGATTGATAATTGGAGTTCCCATAAGGTTTCCGAAAGTACCAACATTTGTCATTGTAATTGTGCCGCCTTGAATATCATCTGGCTTTAATTGTCCACCTCTAGCCCTAGTAGCTAAATCATTTACTGATTTAGTAATGCCAATAAGGTTTTTGTTTTGAGTTTCTTTTATAACAGGAACAATTAAGTTGCCATCAGGTAAAGCAGCAGCCATACCAATATTTACATTTTTATGAATATGGATGTTAGTTCCATCAACAGAAACATTAATCATAGGGAAATCCTTAACGGCCTTTGCCATTGCTTCAATAATAATAGGAGTGAAGGTAATGTTTTGTCCTTCTCTCTTTTTAAAGTCAGCTTTTACTGAATTTCTCCAGTTTACAATATTTGTCATATCGGCCTCAACAAAAGAAGTAATATGAGCGGAAGTTTGTTTTGACATAGTCATATGAGCAGAAATAAGTTTTCTCATTCTGTCCATTTCAACAATCTCAGTACCACCCGTATTAGGAACATTTACTGGAGTATGTGCTGGTACAGCTGTTTTAGGTGCAGGAGTAGTCTTTTTAGTTTCAGTTTTAACTGGAGCTGTTTCAGGTGCTGATCCTCTAGTTTTTAAATAAGAAACCATGTCCGACTTTGTTACTCTTCCTTCTTTTCCACTTCCAGGAATAGATTCTAGTTCAGTCATTTCTATTCCTTCTTCACTAGCCATGCTTCTTACTAATGGAGAATAGAATCTTTCACCAGTATTTGTTATAGTTGTAGTAGTCGCTTCAACAGCTTTAGTTACTGCTTCCTCAACAACTTTAGTAGCAGTAGGTGCTGGAGTAGCATCATTTACATCAGGAGTATCATCAGTACCTTCAGTTTCCAAAATCGCGAAAGGCTCACCAACTTGAACAACATCATCAGCTTCATATAACATTTCAACTAGTTTCCCTTCATGTGTTGAGGGTACTTCAGAATCTACTTTGTCAGTTGCAATCTCTACAATAGTTTCATCAAGTTCCACCATATCACCAATATTTTTACTCCAAGTAATAATAGTTGCTTCAGAAACACTCTCACCCATTTTGGGCATTATCAATTCTACTCTTGTCATAGTTTAAAATTTTTCGCAAAATTAAGAAAAGTAAGGATATTTATTCCTTTTTGGAGCTGAGTTTTTAGTTACAGGTTGTTAGCATTGTAACTTACTCAGAATAAGGCATTCTGCTAGATATTGCAGTCCCAAGTGTTATTTCATCTGTATATTCAAGCTCATCACCAATAGCAATTCCTCTTGCAATTGATGATATTTTAATACCACTATCTTTTAGTCTTCTGAAAAGATAATAATTGGTAGTATCGCCCTCCATAGTAGTGCTTAGTGCAAAAATAATTTCCTGTACATTTTCGTTTTCTATCTTATTGATGAGTTCTTCTACTCGAATATCGTTAGGGCCAATACCATCCATAGGAGAGATTAAACCCCCAAGGATGTGATAAACTCCTTTATACTGCATGGTGTTTTCAATAGCCATCATTACACGAATATCCTCCACAACACATATTGTTTGCTTGTCCCTTTTGGGGTTAGCACATACCTCACAAAGTTCAGCATCTGAAATACTGTAACACTTTGTGCAATAACTAATTCGGTTAATTAGCTGAATGAAAGAATCACCAAACTGCTCCACTGCTAATTTGTCCTTTTTTAGCATATGTAACACTAACCTAAGGGCAGATCTCCTGCCAATACCAGGAAGGCTTGATAGTTGTTCTACCGCATTTTCAACAAGCTTTGATGGAAAATTCATAAGTGCAAATATAGATGTATTATCAATAATTCTGATAGTTTTGTAAAAAACAAAATTTATGCAATTGAGCTTATCTCCAACATTAATTATTGGCGTAATAGTAACCTACTTTTTAGTATTGATATTAATATCCTACTTAACGGGAAAATCAGATAGTAATTCTTCCTTTTTCATAGGAGATAAATCATCACCATGGTATGTAGTAGCTTTTGGAATGATAGGAGCATCATTATCAGGAGTTACATTTATATCCGTGCCAGGTTGGGTGGCTACAAGTGAGTTTTCTTATATGCAAATGGTATTGGGTTATCTGCTAGGTTACTTGGTAATTGCAACTGTACTTATGCCTATGTATTACAGAATGAATTTAACCTCAATATACAGCTATCTGAAGGAAAGATTTGGGAACTCATCATACAAAACAGGAGCTAGTTTTTTTTTATTGAGTAGGGTAATTGGAGCATCCTTTAGGTTGTACTTAGTGGCTAATGTATTGCAGTTTGCAATATTCGATAATTTTGGAATTCCTTTTGAGATAACAGTAGTAGCAACTATATTATTAATATGGGTTTATACTTTTAGAAGTGGAATAAAAACTATTATCTGGACAGATACTTTGCAGACTTTATTTATGCTAATTGCAGTGGGAATGAGTGTGTATTTGATATCAGTAGATATGAATTTGAGCTTTAGTGCTTTGATTAGTACGATAGAGGAATCAGATTACTCGCAAATATTTTTTTGGGAAGGGAAGCAACACTTTGTTAGTCAGTTTTTAGCAGGTGCATTTATGGCTATAGTAATGACGGGATTAGACCAGGATATGATGCAGAAGAACCTCAGTTGTAAGAGTTTAGGAGATGCGCAAAAGAATATGTTTTGGTTTAGTATCGTATTGGTGTTTGTTAATCTATTGTTTTTATCCTTAGGAGCATTGCTTTATATGTATGCTGCAAATAATGGCATAACCTTTAATAAGGCAGATGATTTGTTTGCTGCTGTAGCCTTGAGTGGTAACTTAGGAGTAGGAGTAGGGGTGCTTTTTATTTTAGGATTGATTGCTGCTGCTTACTCTAGTGCTGACTCTGCACTTACATCACTTACAACTTCCTTTTGTATTGATATTTTAGGATTTGATGATAATTCAGGGGCTAAGGAGGTACAGCAAAGGAAATTGGTTCATTTGGGTTTTTCGGCCTTGTTGGTAGTAGTTATTGTTATCTTTAAAGAGATAAATAATGATAGTGTAATTGCATCCTTATTTAAGGTTGCTGGTTATACCTACGGACCACTGCTCGGAATGTATGCTTTTGGGCTTTTTACTAAGCTAAACGTAAAAGATAATTTAGTGCCCCTAGTTGCAGTTCTCTCTCCTGTAATTGCTTATGTATTGCAATTGTTTATTCCTTTTGGTTTTGAATTGCTAATTGTGAATGGCGCACTTACTTTTGTTGGTTTGTTAATTATTATTAGAAATTAAAAAGAGGAGCCTTTGGCTCCTCAATTTAAAACTAAACAAATAAAAAACTTAAATTTACTAACTGCAATTAAAAAAATAATATTGATTTATTATCTTAAAATAAGAAGTAAAGTAGCAGTTTGATAAAAGCTAATGAACCAACAACTTAAACAGCCTTTTTGCTTTTATAAAGGTAAGTTACCCCAATAATAGCTGTAAGAATCAAACTAAAAGAGATGATTTCAGCTTGAGTAATCCCTCCCAATATATTGTATTCAGTGTTAATTCTTATCTTTTCAATAAAGAAACGCTCTACACCATTAAATGCTAAATAAATAAAGAATAAAGCTCCTGGAACTTTGATGTGCTTACGCATAGCCCAAAGAATACCAAAAATTGCAAGAGACATAATCACCTCATAAAAGGCAGTAGGCCATACAGGGTTAGCTAATTCCATACAGAATTTTCCAGTACAGCCTTCAATCGGAACGCCTGCATTAATTACATTATGAGGAAAAGTGTAGCTCCACATCCAATCAGGTAAAAAGCTCATCCATTCTGGTTTAGGAGCAAGATTATCAATTCCCCAATCCCCATCACCTGACATTTGACAACCAATCCGCCCAACTCCATAAGCTAGCATTAATCCTGGAGCAGCACTATCAATTAAGTGTTTGGTGTTAATTTTATACTTATTAGCATACCATATTACTGATACAGCTCCTGCAATAAGTCCACCATAAAAAGTAAGTCCACTAAATGAAATTAACTGCCCAATAGGGTCCGCTAAAAAGGCATCCATATTTTCTAAGTTATGGAATATTTTAGCGCCAATAATACCTGAAACAGCTGCTATCATTGTCATATTTCCTACTAACTCAAATGGGTGAACTATTTTTTCAATTGTTTTAGGATTAGCAAGTTTGGTTTTATTGTTTTCGGTCCACTTTAAATAAAATGAAATAGATCCAAAAAGGATACCTCCTAATAAATTTCCTCTAGTAGAAAGGATGAAATCCTGAGGGTTGTTTACTAAATCAGTATAATGAAAAAGAGCCTCAATAAACTTGAATCCGATAAAGAATCCAGTAAGTAAACTGCTTATTATTTCTGATGTTGTTAAACTTTCTCCAATAATCTCATTAACTTTAGTACTGCTTAAAAACCCTTCTTTTTCTTTTCGTTTAAGTTCATTGCTAATTATCCAAGATGCAAATATAAATGCTATCGCTACCCAAAAACCAAAAGTCTGTATTGGGAGTGGAATGTTAATTCCAAATAAATCAAAAAGTAAATGACTAATAGTAGGGTACATAGTTTAGTTTTTGGTTGTTAGCAATTGAGCTTTCATCATGCCATCTGTATCAATTTTTAAAAGCTTAATTCTTTTTTTTGTTCTGCAGATATCTGAGTTAAACGGAAGTTTTACTTTGATGTAATTGTCAGTAAATCCGTAAATCATTCCATCTCTATTGTCTTGCTCGAAAAGTGCAGTATGTTCTGTGTTTAAATATTTTTGATAAAATGCTCTTTGCAATTTGTTAGATAGTATTCTAAGTTGTTTACTTCTATCAGCTCTGGTTTGTTTGCTTACTACACCCTCAAAACCAATAGCAGGAGTGTTTTCTCTTTCAGAATAAGAGAAAACATGCAAGTAAGAGATAGGTAAGTCCTTTATAAAGTTGAGTGTTTTATTAAATTCTTCATCTGTTTCACCAGGGAAACCTACAATTACATCAGCACCTATGCATACATCATCAATTGTATTTACAATAGTGTTGATTTTATTGCGATATAATTTAGTTTGATATCTTCTCTTCATTTTTGCTAGCACTAGATCAGAACCTGATTGCATAGGGATGTGAAAATGGGGCATGAATTTATTGGAATGCTTTACAGAGTTAATAATTTCATCAGTAATTAAATTTGGCTCTATTGATGAAATCCTGTAGCGTTCAATACCCTTTACTTGTTCTAGTTCAGTAATGAGTTCTCCAAAGTTTTTGTTGTTGTTCTTATCTTTAAATTCTCCAATATTAACACCTGTAATTACTATTTCCTTAATATCATTAGCTGCAATGTCATCAGCACTTTTAATGATATTTTCTATACTATCGCACCTGCTTTTTCCTCTTGCTAGTGGAATAGTGCAATAAGTACATGGGTAATTACAACCATCCTGTATTTTAAGGAATGATCTGGTTCTGTCATTTAAAGAGTAAGAAGTAAAATAATCTAGCTCCTCAATTTCACAGCCATGTATTTCAGTTTCTTCAACCGTATTTAAATTGGTTAAAAGTTGAGGTAAATTAAACTTTTCATTTGCACCAAGAACCATATCTACTCCTTCAATGTCTGATATTTCTTTTGGTTTAAGTTGCGCAAAGCAACCTGTTACCACTATAAATGCAGTAGGGGAGTTCTTTTTTGCTTTTCTTATTATTCTCCTGCATTCTCTATTGGCATTTTCAGTAACTGAACAGGTATTAATTACATATAAATCAGCTGCATCTTCAAACTCAGTTTTAATAAAGCCAATTTCCTCTAACTGCCTACCAATAGTTGAAGTCTCTGAAAAATTGAGTTTGCAACCCAAAGTATAGAATGCTGCTTTTTTACCTTTAAACATAATGCAAAAATAAAGAAACACAAATGGATATTAGTTTTTGTAACCAATTTTATTTTTTAGCCGTAATATAGTATAAGTTCTCCAAAACTATGTTTAATAAAAACCTAAAGCTATGACAACATTATTACTATTAAGATATTTTTTAAAAAACAAGTTGAGTATAAAAATTGCTCAACAGTGCAAATACCTTTTCCTAGTCCTAATAGCTATGCTTGTATCCTTTAGTGCAGCCCCACAAGTAACTGCTGATTTTACGACAAATACAGCAACATCAGGATGTGGCTCGCCAGTAGTAGAGTTTGAGGATTTATCTACTGGTAGCCCAACATCATGGTTATGGGATTTTGGAAATGGTAATACTACTAATCTTAAACATCCTGTTGCGATATTCTCAACTCCTGGAGTTTATGACATTGTTTAAAAGTTACAGATGGTGTTACTACAAATATTAAGACAATGGCTTCATATGTAAAAGTATATGATGAACCAACTGCTGATTTGCATGCTAACAATTTAACAGTTGGATGTATGCCTTTAATGATAATTCATCTTCCAGCTCTCCAATTGCAACTTGGCAATGGGATTTTGGTGATTGAGGGTCAAGTAATATTCAAAACCCAAATTACAACTATGAAACTGATGGATTGTTTTCTGTGTCACTTTCAATTGTGGATGCAAATGGTTGCCAAAGTTTTACGACTGAATTTGATTTAATTAAGGTAAATAAAGTCCCAATTGCTGATTTTGAGGCTGATATTACATATTCATGTAGCTCCTCAGAAACTATAAATTTTACAAATAATAGTCTTAACGGTTCTGTTTATTTATGGGATTTTGATAATGGCATGACTTCATCTTTAGAGAATCCTGTTATTGAATTTAATAATATAGGTAATTACAATGTATTTTTGACTGCTGTTTCTGAGTTTGGATGTGAAGATGAAATGATTAAGCAAGTGTATATTCATCCAGAATACACAATATTTGTTCCTTCTGCATTTACTCCTGATTGAGATGGTATAAATGATATATTTACAGCTAAAGGAAATGCTGTAGAGAGCTTTGAAATGCAAGTATATGATAGGTGGGGAGGTATTGTTTTTGTATCTAACTCAATTGACTATGGTTGGGATGGTAAGAATGTAAGTGGAGATTGGGCTAATAATGGGTTTTACCTTTACCAAATTGCTACTTTCGATAGAAATGGAAGACTTTGGGTTTATAATGAAGAACTAAACCTTATGAGGTAATTTTAATTACTTAAATTAGCCGACTCAAAACTTTAACTATGAAGTGGCAAGCCGGCTTTTTTATTTTTATACTTCTTATCACCTCTTGTGGTAAAGGAATTGATGATTCCGATAAAAAGATTTTTAAGTATAATGAGTCAGCAGGAGTCAATACTTTAGATCCTGTCTTTGCTAAGGATCAAGCTGCAATTTGGGCAACAAATCAATTGTTTAATGGTTTGGTTCAGTTAGATGATGATTTGAATGTAAAGCCCTCTATTGCAAAAACATGGAGTGTTTCAAATAATGCTCTAATTTATACTTTTAATTTAAGGAATGATGTTCTTTTTCATAATGGAAGAAAGGTAATTGCAAAGGATTTTGAGTATTCATTTTCCAGACTTTTAGATAAAGATTTAGCAGCTCCTGGAGCTTGGGTTTTGAATAATGTTGCATCATTCTCTGCTTTAAACGATACTACTTTTAATGTTGAATTAAAGACTCCTTTGCCAGCATTTCTATCCTTATTGAGTATGCAATATTGCTCAGTTGTTCCTAAAGAAGTAGTTGAGAATGGAAATTTTAACAAACATCCAGTAGGAACAGGTCCTTTTAAATTCCAAATATGGAAAGATGGCGTTAAACTAGTTTTTAGAAAGAACCCTTCTTACTTTGAAAAAGAAGGAGAGGAGCAATTGCCCTATCTGGATGCAGTAGCTATTACATTTATACAAGATAAGCAATCAGCATTCTTGCAATTTATTCAAGGTAATTTAGATTTTATATCAGGAATTGATGCTTCTTACAAAGATGAAATACTTACTCAAACTGGAGAATTGCAAACTAAGTATAAGGATATTGTTAATTTACAATCTCAGCCGTATTTAAATACAGAATACTTAGGTTTTTTGATGGATAATAATCCTTTACCATTAGAGATTAGGAAAGCTATTAATTATGGTTTTGATAGGGTAAAAATGCTTAAATACTTAAGGAATAATATTGGCACTCCTGCAATCAATGGATTTGTACCTATGGGTTTACCTTCCTTTAATACAAATGTAATTGGCTATAATTACAATCCTGAAAAAGCAAAAGAGTTGATTTCGGATAGTAATTTTGATACTAAACAAGAAATTGTACTTTCTACTACATCTTCTTATCTGGATTTATGCGAGTACATTCAAAATAGCTTGCAAGAAATTGGTTTGAATATTAGGGTTGAGGTTAATCCACCATCTACTCATAGGCAAATGGTTGCTACTTCCAAACTTAACTTTTACAGGGGTAGTTGGATTGCTGATTATCCTGATGCAGAAAATTATCTTTCTCTATTTTATAGTAAGAACTTTTGCCCTAGCGGACCAAACTATACGCACTTTGATAGTTCTGAGTTTGATGATTTGTATGAAAAATCATTATCAGAAACAGTTGTAACAAAAAGATATGCTCTTTATAGAGAAATGGATAGTTTACTTATTCAAAATGCAGTTATTGTGCCTTTGTATTATGATAGAGTATTGCGTTTTACTCAAAATAATATTAGTGGCTTTGACAGCAATGCTATGAATTTACTAGATTTAAAAAGAGTTCGAAAATAATAGTTTATTTTATCTTTGCGAAAGAATGTAAAACAATCTATTTATTAATTTTTGTTTAGATAGCTACATTTTGTTCCAAAATTTACTAAGAAATGTTTAATAACACAATTACAGACCATTTTTTTTCTTGAAATATTGAGAAAATCACTAAACACAACAATTATTATATTTAACTGTCTGTTTTAAAGCTTGTAGTATAAGTTTACCTGAAGTTTTAGTGTACTAAGGGTTTTACGTACGAGATTGTATATTTTTTTCTTTATTTTTGCATTGTAAAAAAATAAAGGGGAAGCCGAAAACCATTTTAGAGTAGGCATTATTAAAATATTTAATTATGAAAAAAATTTTTACAATTTTATGTGCGGGGCTGATACAATTGGCTTGTCTGCACAAACAGAAGCAGGCAATACGATAATTGGAACTTCTTCAAACTTGTCGTACACTTCAACAAGTGTGGCAGATTGTGATGACTGTGATGCAGTAAACAATATGGCTCTTTCATTATCTTATGGTTATTTTGTTATTGATAATCTTGCTTTAAGTGCAGGGTTAAACTTAACAAGTATGTCACAAGGTGATGTTAGTATTTCAACGACTACTATTGGAGTAAATGGTAAATACTATATGAGTGGAATGTTTGCTCAAGCAGGTTGGGCTACAACTGCTGTAAAAGACGTAGATGTATCTATGAGTACAATTTCACTTGGTGCGGGTTATGCACATATGTTATCTGACAATATTTCTTTAGAGCCAATGCTTATGTACCTGATGAATTCAGCAGATGGAGAATCTGTATCTAGTACTTTCGGAGTGAGAATTGGTTTAGGTTGCTACTTTTAATCAAGCCTAAAAATTTATATATAGAAAGCCACCCAATGGGTGGCTTTTTTTATGTTTAAAACCTAAATAAAAATTAATGTAAACTAATATGCTATTTTTATACTTTTGTATTTAACATAAAATAATCTTTGCACGAAATGAAAATATCTTATAACTGGATAAAAAATTACTTAAATCTTAATCTTCCTGCATATGAGGTTGCTACTCTATTAACTGATACTGGTCTTGAAGTTGAGGGAATAAAGGTTGTAGAAAGTATTAAAGGGGGTCTAAAAGGAGTAGTAATTGGTGAAGTACTTACAAAGATACAACACCCAAATGCTGATAGACTAAGCCTTACAACTGTTAATATTGGAGAAGATGAGCCATTACAAATAGTTTGTGGAGCTCCTAATGTTGCTGTTGGGCAAAAAGTGCCTGTAGCTACAGTGGGTACTTGGCTTTATGATGACGATAATAAATTTAAGATTAAAAAAGGAAAAATAAGAGAAGAGGAATCAGTAGGCATGATTTGCGGAGAAGATGAATTAGGTCTTGGAGAAGATACTGATGGTATTATGGTATTAGATATTAAAGCAAAGGTAGGTATGCCTGCTAGTGAATATTTCAAATTAGAATCTGATATAGTTTTTGAGATTGGACTAACTCCAAATCGTTCGGATGCTATGGGGCATATAGGTGTTGCTCGTGATTTACTTACCGTTTTAAATCATAGAGGTAGTAAATTAGAAATGTGCAGACCAACTGTAGATAAGTTTAAAGTTGCAAATACTTCTAAATCTATTGCTGTTGAAGTAAAAGATAATGAGCTTTGCCCAAGGTACTCTGGAGTGAGTATTAGTGGAGTTATAGTTGCTGATTCTCCTGATTGGATTCAGAATAAATTAAAAGCAATTGGCATAACCCCAATAAATAATATAGTAGATATTACAAACTATGTTTTGCATGAAACTGGACAGCCTTTACATGCTTTTGATATTGCAAAAATTGAGGGCAAAAAAGTAGTTGTTGCTCCTGTAAAGGATAAAACTAAGTTCACTACTTTAGATGATGTAGAAAGAGAACTTTCATCTGATGATTTGATGATTTCTAACGCTAGTAGTCCAATGTGTATTGCTGGCGTATTTGGTGGTGCTGATTCTGGTGTTTCTAATACAACAACTGATGTGTTCCTTGAGTCAGCTTACTTTAATCCGGTTAGTGTTCGTAAAACAGCTAAAAGACATACATTAAGCACTGATGCTTCTTTTAGGTATGAAAGAGGTTGTGATCCTAATATTACTGTTTATGCTCTTAAGCGTGCTGCACTTTTAATCACAGAGATTTGTGGCGGGGAAATTGCTTCAGAAATCACTGATGTTTATCCAACTAAAATAGAACATTTTGCTGTGGAATTAACCTATGCAAAAATGGATAGTTTAATTGGTGAAGTTATTGATAGAGAAGTAGTGAAAGCTATTCTTACAGATTTAGAAATTGAGATTACAAATACTACTGATGAGTGGCTTTCTTTATTAGTTCCTCCTTTCCGTGCTGATGTGCAAAGAGAGGTAGATGTTATTGAGGAGATTCTGAGAATTTATGGATTTAATACTGTAGCAATTCCTCCTAAATTAAATACTACTATTTCATATTCTGATGGAGTTAATCCTGAAAAATTAAGAAATACTATTTCTGATTTGTTATCTAGCACTGGTTTTAATGAGGCTATGAATAACTCCTTAACTAAAGCAGAATATACTGCTCTTATTCCTGAAATTGATCCAGCACTTAATGTTGAGATTTTAAATCCTCTTTCACTAGATTTAAATGTAATGCGTCAATCCTTAATGTTTACTGGACTAGAAAATATTGCTTACAATCAAAACAGAAGAAATGCTGATATTAAGTTTTATGAGTTTGGAAAAACTTATCATAAGATGGAGGAGGGGTATAAAGAAAATCAGCATTTACAACTTTTAGTTAGTGGTAAGGTTTTAGCTGAAAACTGGAATACAACTTCTGATAAAGCTGATTATTATTTTATTAAAGAAAAAGTAGAGCATATTCTTGCTCGATTGGGAGTGACAAAGTTAAAGTCTGAACCTATATCAACTCATGGTTTTTCTGATGGTTTGATGTATAAGTTTAAAAAGAAAAGATTAGTTTGCTTTGGTAAACTTGACAAGAAATTATGCAAAGTATTTGGTGTAAAATCGGATGTATATGCTGCTGATTTTAATTGGGATTTAGTATTAGAAATTGGAGGATATACAAAAATAAAATACAAGGAAGTTTCAAAATTTCCTGAAGTAAGAAGAGATTTATCACTATTAGTTGATAAATCAGTTTCATTTGATGAGCTGATGAAAATTGCAAAACAAGCAGATAATAAAATTTTAAAGTCTGTTAACTTGTTTGATGTTTATGAAGGAGATAAACTACCTGAGGGTAAAAAGTCTTATGCTTTATCATTCACTATGGCTGATGAAACTAAAACTTTAACTGATAAATATATAGATAAGGTGATGGAAAAATTACAAAAGTCTTTAGCTGACAAGGCGGGAGCAGAGCTAAGATAAAATGATAGATCATTTTGTAATACAGCCACTAAGTTCTATTTGGTGGATTGGTATTCTATCTTCTGTTTTATTTATTTTCTTGTCCATTCGTTTGCTTAAAAATAAGTCAGCAATTGTAAAGTCAAATTTTGCAAGAGGATTGAGTGTAGCTTTTATTCTTACATATATAATTTCGAATACAATAGCGATTTATAATGGTTGGTGGAACTTGCAGGATAACCTTCCCTTACATCTTTGTAGAATTTCCTTTTTTATAAGTATGGTAGTTTTATTAACTAGAAAGCAATGGATGTACGAGTGGGTGTTGTTTTTAGCTATTCCATCAGGAATTCATTCTATGCTTACTCCAGAAATGACAAAAGGCATAAGCACTTGGTTTTATTTTGATTATTATTTTGTTCATGCAGGATTAATCTTAGTTCCTCTTTACTTAACTATAGTTATGGGAATGAAATCTAGGGCAGATGCTTGGTGGAAAACTATTTTGCGTTTGCAGATTCCTGTTGCAATTATATTGCCACTTAATTTTTTATTAGAGTCAAATTATATTTACTTAAGACACAAACCCTTGGTTGATAATCCTTTTTTAATAGGTGAGTGGCCAATTTACATAGTGTTCTTGGAGCTCATCATGTTGGTTCATGTATTTGTAATCCATAAATTAGCACCTAAACATATTTAAGATGAATAAAATACTTTTACTATTGCTTACAGTTCCTTTTATTGCTTTTACACAAAGTAGTATGAATATGAATTTACTTGGGACTTATGAATATCCAACTACTAATGGAAATGACATTTGGGGATGGGTAGATGCAAGTGAGAACGAATTTGCAATTGTAGGGCTTAGAGATGGAGTTTCTTGTGTGAATGTTACAAATCCTACAGCTCCTGTTGAGGAGTTTTTTATTCCAGATATTTATTCTATTTGGAGGGATATTAAAACTTTTGGAAACTATGCTTATGTTACAACTGAATCGGATGCAGGTTTGTTGATTATTGACTTAACTGATATGACAGGTAATACCTTTTGGCATGTAAAGGATTTTATAAATCCAACAACTGGGTTGAGCTTGCATTGGGAATCAGCCCATGATTTGTTTATTGATGAAAATGGTATTTGTTATATTTTTGGAGCAGGAAACCCTGCAGGTTGGCCACAAGTTCCAACAGGAGCAATCTTTTTGGATGTAGCCACAAATCCTACTAGCCCAACTCATTTAGGGCAATGGAACGAGCAATACATACATGATGGAATGGCTAGAGGAGACACTATGTATGTGGGTTGTATTTATGATGGCTCTGTACATATTGTTGATGTTAGTGATAAAGCAAATCCATCTACTTTAGGTTCAGCTTATACTCCTGATTTGTTTACACATAATGCTTGGGTAAGTGATGATGGAAACTATGTATTTACTACTGATGAAAAACCTGATGGATATTTAGGAGCCTTTGATATTTCTGATATAAATAATATACAAGAAGTAGATAGAATACAATCAAACCCTGGATTGAATACGATACCTCATAATACTTTTGTAGATGGTAATTTTTTAATTACATCTTACTATTGTGATGGAACAACTGTGCATGATATTACGCATCCGAATTACATGATAGAAGTAGCTTATTATGATTCTTATATTGGTACAGGTCCTTCTTATAATGGCTGTTGGGGAACTTATCCTTATTTGCCTTCTGGGAATATTATTTCTTCTGACATCAACAGTAGCACAACAGGGCAAGGTAGATTGTTAATTTATGGCAGAGCATTTCAGCAAGCATGTTATTTGCAAGGAACAATTACTGACTGTGCTACTAACCAAGCTATTTCTAATGGTAATATTGAAATATTAAATACTAATACTACAGAAACTTCTAATTTAATAGGATCTTATCAAACTGCAGTGGTTGATTCTGCTTTGTATCAGATTGTATATTCTGCAAGTGGTTATGAAAATGACACTATTATTGCAATACTTGATAATGGTGTGATGCTTACACAAGATATTGCACTCAGCACTCCTTGTGCTATTCCAATAAATAATTTGAATATCTCTATTTGTATTGGAGACAGTTTTGTAGTTGGAAACAACACTTATACGAGTGCTGGAAATTATACTGATGTAATTATTGATGTTTGTAATTGTGATAGTGTAGTAAATACAACTCTTACTGTTAATCCAGTTTATTCATATAGTCAGAATATTGATATTTGCCAAGGAAATGTATTTGTTGTTGGTCAATCTGTTTATAATACAAGTGGAGCTTATTATGATACTTTAAGTAGCTCAACTATGTGTGATAGTGTAATTGTAACTTATTTGAATGTTGCTGAGCTGGTTGGAATTATGAGTGGAAACTTACCTTACTTAACTGTAGTGGCTAATGGAGGAACTCAACCCTATACTTATATGGTAACTGGGCCTAACGGATTTAATCAGCAGATTAATTCTGTTGTTGGAACACAGAATGTAGCACCAACCTATAATGGACAGTATCAATTTATTGCAACTGATGCTAATGGATGTGAATCTATCCCAGTATTTTTTGAAGTTTCTTTTCCTTTAAGTGTTGATGATTTTCATAAAAATAGGGAAGTGGTAAAAATAACTGATTTATTGGGTAGAGAGGTTAATGTTGATGAGGTGGTAGATAAAACTACTTTGCTTTATATTTATAGTGACGGAACAGTAGAAAAGAAGATTGTTATTGAATAACTATTCCGCCAAAATAGATTCTCCATTTAGGTTAGTGGTAAGTACATCACTCATATAATCAAAGAAAGGGCGAACTGCTTTAAAGGAGTTAATTACAGTAGTATGAAAATCTTTGGATAACACTTCCTTGTCTGTAAACTTACGCAATACAATAAAATCCTTTTTCCTAATTAAATCAATATTAGGGTGGTTTTTATCAAAACCTGTTGGCGCTACCTTAAGTGAATTTCTAGTGTGAAAACCCTCAAATAGTTTTGTAAATTTTTTATCAGAGAGAATTTTTTCAATATAGGATCTATCTAGTTCAAACTCCTTTCTAATTCTGAATAAATCTTCTTTATTGGGTTGCCAAAAGCCTGCGGCTAAAAAACTTCCCCCTGGAGTGATTTCTAAATGATAACCACCTCTTAATGCTTCAGTTGCTCTTTTATAGCTGCAACTTCTGTAGGTTTTGTAAGGAGTTTTATCTTTCGAAAAACGAATGTCTCTGTAGATTCTATAGGCTTTCATTCCTACTATGTTATCTATTGCGGATAAGGCCTCATTTATAGCAGTGAAGAACTCTTTTATCTGCTCTTCTTCTTTAAGATAGTAGTCTTTGTTATCTGCAAACCATTCTCTAGTATTATTTTCCTTAAGGTCGTTTAGGAATTTAAAAATGGAAGGGTTTACGATTGCAGACATTTTATTTTTTTTAGAATTCTAATGAATTAATTAAACTATCAGCAGCAGTATTAGGCATAGTCACTTTTAGGTCAGGATTCATTTTCATTGCTCTTTTAATAGCAAAGTTAGCTTCTTTGTTTCTTGCCCAACTTCTTCTTGATATTCCATTATTCACATCCCAAAACAGCATGGATTTTAATCTTCTATCTGAATCAGCACTACCGTCCAACAACATACCGAAACCACCATTGATAACTTCCCCCCAACCAACTCCACCACCATTGTGTATAGATACCCAAGTAGCACCTCTAAAGCTATCTCCAATTACATTTTGTATAGCCATATCAGCAGTGAATTGTGAGCCATCATAAATGTTGGATGTTTCTCTGTAAGGAGAATCAGTTCCTGAAACATCATGATGATCACGACCTAAAACTACAGGAGCAGAAAGCTCTCCACTAGCAATAGCATTGTTAAAGGCCTCAGCAATTTTCATTCTTCCCTCAGCATCAGCATATAAAATACGAGCTTGTGAGCCGACAACCATTTTATTTTCTCCAGCTGCTTTTATCCAATTGATATTATCACTCATCTGCAATTTAATTTCAGCAGGGGAGTGTTGCATGATTTCTTCTAGTACCTCACAAGCAATTCTGTCAGTAATTACTAAATCCTTAGGGTCGTTAGAAGCACAAACCCACCTGAAAGGTCCAAATCCATAATCAAAACACATAGGTCCCATAATATCCTGTACATAAGACGCATATTTAAAGTCTCCATTGTCTTTTAAGATATCAGCTCCAGCACGGCTTGATTCTAGTAAAAAGGCATTTCCATAGTCAAAGAAATACATTCCTCTATCAGCTAAAGTATTAATTGCTTTGGTATGTCTTACTAGAGTCTTTTGCACTTCCTTTTTAAATTCGATAGGATTATTAGACATCATTTCATTCGCATCATCATATGAGATTCCAGCAGGATAGTAGCCACCTGCCCAAGGGTTGTGTAATGATGTTTGGTCAGAGCCAATTTCAATATGAATATTGCGTTCAACTACTCTTTCCCAAAGGTCAACAATATTACCATCATAAGCAATGGAAACAGCTTCTTTGTTTTTTCTTGCTGCAATTGCTCTATCTAGTAATTCATCTATATTTTTATACACTTCATCTACCCAACCTTGTTTTTGTCTTTTGTAAGTTGCTTGAGGATTTACTTCTGCAACTATACAGACTCCTTTGGCAATAACAGCTGCTTTTGGCTGAGCACCACTCATTCCTCCAAGCCCTGCAGTAACAAATATTTTACCACTTAAATCTTCTGCTTTTGGGTCTATATCTCGTGCAGCATTCAATACTGTAATTGCTGTTCCATGTACAATCCCTTGAGGTCCAATATACATAAAAGAACCTGCAGTCATTTGCCCGTATTGAGTAACACCTAAAGCATTAAACTTTTCCCAATCATCAGGTTTAGAGTAGTTAGGAATCATCATTCCATTTGTTACTACAACTCTAGGAGCATCTTTATGTGAAGGGAATAATCCCATTGGATGACCAGAGTATAAAACAAGTGTTTGTTCATCATTCATCTCTGCTAGATACTGCATGCATAAAAGATATTGAGCCCAGTTTTGGAATACAGCTCCATTTCCACCATAAGTAATTAATTCCTCAGGGTGTTGTGCAATAGCATTATCCAAGTTATTGGAAAGCATCATTTGAATTGCAGCTGCTTGTTTGCTTTTATGTGGAAAATCTTCTAAGTGTCTTGCTTTTATTTCATAGTTAGGCATGAAACGATACATGTATATTCTACCGTAAGTTTTAAGTTCCTCCGCAAACTCAGGAGCTAATACAGCATGCATATGCTCTGGGAAATAACGCAAAGCATTACGAATTGCTAATTGCTTTTCCTCTTTGTTAAGAATGTCCTTACGGTTAGGTGCATGGCTAACACTAGGGTTTATATTTTTCTTTGCAGGAAGTTCAGCTGGGATTCCTTTTAAAATGGCTTGTTTAAGATTTGTCATTTTTCTTATTCTTTGTTTCTTTTTTATAAGGACAATGTTTGCAGTTGTTATTGCAACAATAACCTCTTTTTAAATGATACTTTTCAGTAAAGATAACATATCCTTCTGATGAGTGATAATACTCATCTTTATCTAGTTTATCTATTTTTGAAAATTCTTTCATGAATTACTGCAAAATTAAGATATTTGTCCGAATGGAAATCAAAACTCAAGAAATATCATTACCTCTTTTGAAAGAGAAAGAAATCAAACTTTTTATTAAGAGAACGGATCAAACTCACCAACATATTTCTGGTAATAAATGGTATAAACTTAAATATAATCTGATTGAAGCAAAAAAGCAGGGTTTCAAAACTCTTCTGACTTTTGGAGGCGCTTATTCTAATCATATTGCGGCAACTGCCTGTGCTGCTAAGGAAAATGGACTTAAAAGTGTTGGAGTTATTAGGGGTGAGGAGTACTTTCTTTTAAATCCTACTTTGCAATTTGCTAAGGATAATAGAATGTTATTACGTTATGTGAGCAGGAGTGATTACAGAGAGAAAACAACCCCTGATTTTTTAGAGCAACTTAAAGTAAAGTTCGGTGATTTTTATTTGATTCCTGAAGGAGGAACAAATGAATTGGCAATACAAGGAACTGCAGAGATTTTGGATGCAAATGATACTCAAGATTATATTTGTTGCCCAGTAGGTACTGGAGGTACAATTGCAGGGAGTATTAATACTTCAACTGACAAGCAAACCGTAATTGGTTTTCCTGCAATTAAGGGTTTTTATGAGTTGAAAAAAGATATTGAAAGCTGGACAAAAAAGAAAAATTGGAAACTCGTAAATGATAATTTTTCTGGTGGTTATGCCAAAGTAAATAAAGAATTGATTGACTTCATTAATTCCTTTTATAAGGAGCAGCAAATCCCATTGGATGCTGTATATACTGGGAAAATGATGTTAGGTATTTTAGATTTAATTACTAAAGATTACTTCCCTAAAGGAAGTTCAATTTTAGCAATACATACTGGTGGTTTGCAGGGCAATAAAGGAATGAGTAAAAGGTTAGGAGTTATTTTACCTATATCATAAATTGAGATGAAAAAAGTAATAGATAAATTTGACTTTAAAGGGAAAATAAAATCTGTAAAAGAAAATAAAACAGGATTAATAAATTCTACCTTTATTGTTAGTACTTGTTCCTTTAAGTATGTCTTACAAAAAATAAATACTTCTATTTTTAAAAAGCCTATTTCATTAATGGAAAATATAGAATTAACTGCTGATTTTTTAAAAGTTTTAGGACAAGCTTCATTAGAGTTAGTTAAAAGCAATGATGGAGATTCATTTATTGAATATAATAGTGGGTATTGGCGGGCATTTAAATATATCGATAGCACAACATATTTTAAAGCTGATTCTATTTTTATTGTATCAGAAAGCGCAAAATGTCTTGGTAATTTTCATCTACATTTAAATCAATTTCCTATAGAAAAACTCAATATCAGTATTCCCAATTTTCATAATACATCATTAATATTAAATGATTTTAAAGTAATGCTAGAGGTTGCTGATAACTCTGTATTAACTAGATGTGATTCAGAAATAGATTATATTTTAAGAAGGGAAGATGATTGTAAGATTATTCAAAAGCTTATATCACAAAATAAAATCCCCCTAAGAGTTTGTCATAATGACCCTAAAATCAGCAACTTTCTATTTGATAATGAGAATAATGCAATTTGCCTTATTGATTTAGATACTGTAATGCCAGGTACAGTTATATTTGATATTGCTGATGCAATTAGAACTAGCTGTGTGTCTGAATCAGAAGAGGAGTCTGATTTAAACAAAGTATTTTTTAAGTTTGATTATTTTGAAGAATTCATTAAGTCATACTTAAATAAAAATGGAGATAATTTAAATAAATATGAATTACAAAATATTGTAAAATCTATAGAAATAATATTTTTAGAACAAGGAATTCGATTTTTGTCTGACTATTTGAGTTTTAATAAATATTATGAAGTTACATATCCTGAACAAAACCTAGTAAGAGCGAAAAATCAACTGCATTTAGCTAGTCAGATAGAGCTTAATGTTTTGAGTTTGGAAAATATTTTATTAAAGTATATTAGATAATATCTCTCATAATCTCTAAAGGGTTTTCTTTTCTCCAAGTTCCACCTGTAAAATCAGGAACAATAATGGATTGACTATTGGCAGCTACCGAAAGTTCAGAGAGAGGAGTGATGGCACTCCACAGAATACTATCGTATACATTTATATCTAGTGGTAAGCCTAAATTTAAGCATTTTATTAAACGATAAATCATAACAAAATCCATGCCGCCATGCCCTTGTTTAAAGCCTTGGCTAACGGTTTTTAGTTTTTTAATTATTGGGTGTTGGTACTTGCTTTTGTACTCGTTATAGGTTTCTTCTTTTAGCCAATTATGTCCCCAATATTCAGGTTTTTCTCCTTCAATGTATAGTCTGCTTGGGTATCCGTCATGCACGGCTTTAGTTCCTACAATTTTATTAATCCTAGAATAAGGCCTCCCTGTATGTACATCAAATTGCAATAAAATTGTTTTTCCTTTTTCAGTTTTAATCATAGTATTATTCATGTCCCCACATTTGTAGGTTTGTATAGGATGATTGTATTGCTTGGCAGCAATACTAAGGTTCAGTTCTCTACTGCTCATAGAGGTAAGGTGCGAGAAAGTATCGCCCCTTCCAATGCCTAAATAAAAGGCAATTGGCCCCAAACCGTGTGTGGTGTAGAAATTTCCATTTCTTTCAGCATGTTCGTGTAAACGCCATTGCCCTTCATAATAAGTATCATGTAGCATTAATGCTCTCAAATCATGAAGATAAGCACCCTCAGTGTGTGTTATATCGCCAAATACGCCTTCTTGTATCATATTCAGTACCCAAAGTTCTTCTTCATTATAATTGCAATTTTCCATCATCATGCAATGTTTTTGAGTGCGTTCAGCCGTTTCAATAATTTTCCAACAATCCTCAATAGTGGAGGCAACTGGCACTTCACTACCAACATGTTTTCCGTTTTCCATGGAATAGATTGCCATAGGTGTGTGCAAGTCCCAAGGAGTTGCAATAATTACTAAATCAATATCATCCCTTTTGGCTAATTTCTCCCATTCTGTTTTTGATTTGTGGTAAAGGACTGGTTTTTTGCTTTGCCAAACGGCTAATTTTTCAGCTGCTTTAGTTACTTTTTCTTCTGAAATATCTGATAAGGCAATGACTTCAGCCATTTCATTTTCTACTAAGTATTGAAACATTTCCAATAGGGTATTCCCTCTATTTCCTAAACCAATAATTCCGACTCTTACCTTGCTAATAGGATCGGCAGCAAAGCCAAACATAGTCCCCTTAACATCTCTTTTGGTATTGTTTATTAATTCCTGAATGGTAGCGCTATCGTTACCTAAAGCAGTGAAGGGTAAACCTAAAAATGCACTCGCCCCTAAAACGGATTGTAGAAAATGTTTTCTTTTCAAAATATATTTATTAAAAATTAGTGTTCAAATATATATTTTTTGAGTGTAAATAGGTTGAATGGCTTTTCTATTTTAGTATCATGAAAAAATGTTTATTAATTGTATTCCTCTTTTCTTCCTTTTTAGTTGTGGCTCAAAAAAAAACAGAAGCATATATTGATAAATACAGCCAGATTGCTGTTGATGAAATGAATATGTATAATATTCCTGCATCTATTACACTAGCTCAAGGAATACTAGAAAGCGGAAATGGAGAAAGTCGATTAGCAATAAATGGTAAAAATCATTTTGGGATAAAATGCCATAGCAATTGGAACGGTAAAACGATTATTGAGGATGATGATGAAAAAGGAGAGTGTTTCAGGAAGTACAATAGGGTTTCAGATTCTTATAGAGATCATTCCTTATTTTTAAATGAAAGAGGGCGATATGCCTTTTTGTTTGAATACAATAAAACAGACTACAAGAAATGGGCTAAAGGATTAAAGAAAGCTGGTTATGCTACTAATCCTAAATACCCAACTTTACTTATTGATTTAATAGAAAAATATGATTTGAGTAGGTTTGATAAAGGAACAAAAAGCAAAAAGAATTTATACTTTTCTCATTCTTACGGATTGCCTTATTTAACGGGTCTAGGGGCTTATTATTTTAATAAGAAATCATTGTACTTTACTGAGGTAAATACATCATTTTCTTTTAGTGAAGCTAGTATTGGTTATCATTATAATTTGATAAACAAATTTTATGTAGGGGCAAAAGGAGGGGGTGTATATATACCAACTGAGGAAGTTAGTATAAAACCTTATTTATCTCCAGAATTTATGATTAAAAGGGAAAAGAATAAATCTGTTTTAATAAGGGGAGGAGTTCAGTTTCCATTAGTAGAAACACAATGGTTCTCTAAGGAAGTAAAATTATTGCCTTATCTAACTTTTACTTATTTGTTGGACTAGTTCCAAGCTCATAATTATAAAGCATCCCGTTTTTGATGTTTAAGATATTTCTCTTGCCATTATTATCAATGTCAGATATATTGAAGTATCCATCAGTATCTATTGGGAACCCTTCAAGAATCAAACTATCTTCCATTAAGTACAAACTATTTTCTGTACTAATAGTAAGTTTATCTCCAAATTCTTTTAAGGAGATTATCGCTCCATCAAGTGTAATGTTGTTTACTTGAGAATATCTCCCATCCAGAATTATAAGTTTGTTGTTATTGGAAATATAAACATGGTTATTATGGAAAAGTATTTGGGAGTTAATATCTAGCTCAGAAATTTCAATAAGTTGAGAATTTCCATTTGTATTTGCTAGCCATAATTCACCTTCAGTTGTAATTGCATAAAGCTCTCCTGTATTATTAATCTGAAGCTTATTAGCAAATTCATGAGCATCTTTAAAAGTTACTCTAGTTGATCCGTTTCTAGCTAATAATTGAGAAGTTGTATTCTTAGTTGCATTTAAAATAAAGTCTTTTCCGTTAACTGTAAAATGAATTGGGTTCTGAGTAATCCTATTTGTATTTTTTGAGTATTTCCAGCCCTTTACTCTCTTCCCTTTTTTATCTAAATTGTAGATGATGTTGTCTTCTCCAACTATACAAATTCTGTAATTTCTGTTATTGATATAATCAAACAATGAGTGGCCAAGCTTTGTAGCTGATGGTAATTCTTTAGGGAATCCATCTAAATTTTCTCCATTTCTATCAACTAAATATAAGTGTGTAGCCGTATTAAATAGTGCTTGGTATTTACTGTTCTTAAAAGCATCAATATAATTGATTTCTCCAAGTATTTTCCCATTAACTTGAATACTCCAAAGAGTTTCTCCGCTTGTGTTTAGTGCAAAAAGTTTATTGTTGTAATCTTGTGTTAAAACCATTTCTTCCTTTGTAAAATGATTTTTAACTACTTGAGGATTTAGCACTAAAATAGTGTCAAGAGATACATACCATTCCTCTTTAATATCTTCTTTGTAATCCTCATCATAAAACAAACAAATATTGCATGTTAAAAGGCTTTTCTTTGCTGACATCTGCAAAGCAAATGCAGTGAATTTAACAATAGAATCATTGTTAAATGCTAATTGTTTTGCATAACTATTTAAAAAACTATTCTGAAGAGTTTCAGCAGTTTTCCCAGGATTTATGTAATAATAGAAGTTTGCGTCATTAGAAATGTAAGAGCTAAATTTATTGTAAGTTTTACTATTAGAAAGTGTGTTGTTAGAGCTGTAATTGTCAATAATATATTCTAGAGCAGAAGGGGAGTTCCCGAAAATGAAATAGTCGTTAATTACAGTAAAATATGGATTGTTTACTTTTAGTAAATCACCAAACAAATTTGCAGTTAAGTAATGGTCAAATACCTTATTAATTTGGTGATTATTGTACTCACTAGATTTTTGAATCATCCCTTGCATTAAAGATGTAGTTCTGATAGATTCCTTGGCTTTAAAGTAAGTAAAAGTATTTTCGGTAATTAGCTGTACTGATGTATTGAATTTACCTGCTTCTTCATCAATCTCTCCAATAAGCTCATTGTAATTTACATTACAACTATCTTGTATCTTCTTGCGGTTTTTATCCCAACTCCAAAAGCTATTTTGGTTTTGAAGAATCTTGTTCTTTCCATCAAATATATCTTTTGCATCAGAAAAACTTAAAGCTAAAAGCTCATTTGTATTCTCAGGGATTATTTCAATAATATCAATATTACTGCTTTTTTGTCCGTTAAAAATATCAGAATAATTAGTAATATTACTATTTATTGAGCTGATACCATTTGCTAAGAGCACTTTGTCTTTTAGTTTAATATCAGTAGCTGTCCAGTTAGATAAATCGGTTGTAAGGTTTTTGTTTTTTGTAAAGGTATTTGTAAGCTCTATTAGATTGTTTCCATTAAAAATAAGGTTAATATCAGCAGATGAACTTAAAGTGTTATATGCTTTAGAAAAACCATCATTAACATATAAATTGTCAGTATTTTTATTTGAAGTTCTAATAGCATCCGTAAGTAGCATCTTAGTTGCAGAAAAGAATAAAATATCACCTAAAAATGAGTAATACATTCCAGTTTTATCTAAAAAGAAAATCTCTTGATTGTCATATTCTGATGTGCTATTTCTATTTCCAAATAACTGTATAATGGTCTCGTTATTTAGTGCAGTTACTCTGTTGAAAGTAGTACTGAACAGTGTTCCGCTATTATTTGCACCTAACTTATGGTAAGACACAAAAAGAGTGTTGCTTTTAAACACTTCCTGGTTTGAAGTAAAAAAATCGCTTATCTCTTTAATTTGAGTGTTGTTAAACTTGATGTGCTCAATGTACCCTAATTGCTCCCAAAGAGTTGTGAGCTCTAAGTTTCTGCTTAAATTCCTTACATCATTAATTTTTATAATTACTGAAGCATTAGTTGGAATCACTGTAATAGGATCTTCAGTAGAATTTAGTGTTTTTTGGTAAGTATTGTACCCAATAAAAAGTATGATTCCAATCAATAAAATTGGAATAGAAATTTTCAATATTGTTTTGAACATATGACTTAAATGGTAAAAAACAAAATTAGTAATTTATAGAGACAAACTCAGCTGATTTGGAAGTAGTTGAAAACTTTTTCTATGATGCTTAGTGCTTCCAAATTCTGCTATTGCTTTTCTGTGTTGTTTTGTAGGGTATCCTTTGTTGTTTTTCCAGAAGTAATTAGGATGTTTTTTATCTAGCTCTTTCATAATATCATCACGATAGGTTTTTGCCAAAACTGATGCGGCAGCAATAGATAAATACTTCCCATCACCTTTTATGATACATTGATGCTGAGTATTAGGATAAGGATTAAATCTATTTCCATCAATAATTAAAAGTTCTGCTTTGGTGTTTAATTTTTCAATTGCCCTATGCATTGCTAAAAAGGAGGCATTTAAGATATTTATTTTATCAATTTCCTTTGGACTTACAATTCCTACAGTGCATGAAATAGCTTCTTTTTCTATTATTTGCCTGAGTAACTCTCTTTTCTTTTCTGAGAGGACTTTACTATCGTTAAGTATATTGTTATTAAACTGCTTTGGGAGTATAACAGCAGCTGCAACTACTGGCCCAGCTAAACAACCTCTACCTGCCTCATCACATCCTGCTATAACTAGCTTTGATTGATAGTGTTTTAACATAAATTAGATATGAGTATTAAGTTTTTATTATTTAGATTTTGTCTATTTTCTATTGTCTGAAAGCGGAGTGGCCTATTATCTAATTTGGTGTTAGCCCTCTTCTAGGTTTTTTGTATTTTTTTACTTTCGTTTGATTTCTTATATCAACATCTTGTTCCAACCACCATTTCCCTTTTTTGTAGTTGTAGGAATTAAATGTTCCTTCAGGGATGTAGTATTCATAAAGTCCAGTTAAATCTTTACGGCTAGGTACTAAATGGTCAAAAACTATACGTTCTTCTTTCTCATCATAATTAACACTGATTACTGTTTTGGAATCATATTGTAGTATTACTCTTTTCTGACTTTCTTTTTTTGATTTTTTAAAGATTGGAAGTCCGAATTTAATTTTGTTTTTACCAGAGAAATACATTACATCAATTATCTTTTTCGTACTGTATCCATCATGCCCATCCCATGATAGTATGGTGTAGTATTTTCTACCACTTTTTTTGATGTAAATAATATTATAAACTAGACCTCCAAACCAAGTTGTAGCATCTAAATCTTCTTGATCTGGGTTTCTAATATTTGCAGAATTATCTACTAAAGGAATTACTTCAAATCGTTTTCTTCTTTTGTTTTGATAATGCACTAAACCATAATATTCATAAGTGCCATTGTCTTTTTCAAAGAGCCAACTAAAGATCCTAAAAGTATTATCTGGGGAGTAGACTCTACCTGTATTTACTAAAGAGTCGAAAGGGAACTTAAAAGACTTTTCATATTGCAGTACTTCAGTTAAATTTTCAATAAATGCTGTATTTGCTGTTCTTTTTTCTTCTTCAGTATCAGCATTCATTATAGTGTAAGCCATTACTTTTAAAGTGTCTTCATACTCAGCAAATAGGGTAGCATTTCCTTTTTGGGCGAATGCTGAAAAGCATAAAAATACAAGAATGTTAATTAATATTAGTTTTTTCATTTAGAGGATGGTGACAAAAAATTACTTTTGCACAAAGATAATTATTTGATGAATTTACAAGCAAGAATACAGGCATTTACTCATTTAGGGGAATATTTAAAAACGGAGATACATCAAGAGTCAGCAGAAAAATTGTACTCTGCAGAGGTGCTCAACCCTTGGTTTACCAAGGAAAATATTGATAAAGCCCTAAACGCTTGGCATGAGCAGTTAAAAGTAGATATGTTTTCCGCTTGGCTGAGTCCTTATAAACTAAAGGAGGTAGCGAGCCCAAAAAAGGTACTTATTATCATGGCAGGGAATATTCCTTTAGTAGGTTTTCATGATTTTCTTACTGTGCTTATTTCAGGACATAAAGTAGTGATTAAAATGTCAAGTACCGATAATGTGATTTTGAGGTTGCTTATTGATAAGCTCATCAGTATTGCCCCTGAATTTAAGGAGCGTATTTCCTTTATTGAAGAAGTAAAAAACAGAAAGTTTGATGCCGTAATTGCTACAGGAAGTGATAATTCTGCTCAGTACTTTGAGTATTATTTTAAAGGGGCTAAAAAGATAATCCGTAAAAACAGAAGGTCAGTTGCTGTGTTGGACGGTAGTGAATCGGCTATGGAATTGCAAGGATTGGCCAATGATGTGTTTGCTTATTTTGGACTAGGTTGTCGTAATGTTTCCAAGTTATTTTTGCCAAAAGAGTTTGACTTAGATAATCTGTTTAAAGCATTCTATCCCTATTCTGATGTGGTAAATCATAAAAAATATGGTAATAATTACGATTATAATAAAGCCATTTTCCTAATGGGAAGTAATGATTTGATTGAAAACGGATTTCTACTGATGAAAGAGGATAAATCCTTACTTTCCCCAGTGGCTATGTTGTATTATGAATTCTATAACGATATGCATACGGTAGAGCAGTTTGTGGAAGAAAATGCTGAACAACTGCAATGTGTTGTTTCAAAAAAGGATATTGCCTTTGGAAATACACAAAAACCTAACCTTTGGGATTATGCTGATGGAGTGGATACAGTAGAATTTTTGAGGGATCTATAAATTCCTATTGAAACTCATAAGCTCCAATATCAGGAATAATTCTTGAATTATCTTCAATATCATCTAAGATAATTAGAGGGTTTCCAGCATCAATAGCAGGAGAGTTTTCGTTTAAATGAAAGTCATTTTCGTACGCATCAACAAATTTTGGAGATTGGTTAATTATTGAATTGATGTAATGTTCGTTATCCGTATCAATTGTTGGATCTAGCTTGATGAGACAATGGTCAATAGTATAATTGAATTCGCCTAGTTCCTGTTCCTGAAAACTCACTTCAGTAGAGAGTGAGCCATCAATAATGCAATTGGTAAAATTGGCTGCATCCAAATCCCTAATATAAATATTTCCATCTGCACCTTCATAATAGTTATTCAGTAGGATAGAGGGTGTGCTTCTATGGTTATAGTCCCAGTAGTTAGCAAAAGTACAATGTGTAAAGTTATATGTACCTCCAATGTTGCAGGCGACTGTATATTGTCCACATCTGCTTACAACTGTATTGGCAGCTGATATATTAGCACCTTGTCCTAAAATACCAATTGAAGACATATTTTTTATAATTGTATTATTGATTGTTACAGTAGGATTGCTGCTAGCTACAGTATCGGCATGTATGCCAATATTCCCATTTTTGATTATTACATAGTTAAACTCGTTATCAATACTTCCTGGCATTAGCCAAATTCTATCCCATTGTCCTGGTAATTCTTTGTACCAAGAGTCAAGTCTGTCACCTTGAAATGTAACTTCATTTTCTAGTGTGCCATTTACTTTAATACTCCCTCCACTTTGATCAGAAAAAGGGTTGCCAACAAGAATTCCTGAGTTTTTATGAAGATAAACATTACATCCTTCATTTATAATAAGTGTTTGTTCTGGATCAACAACAGCATAGCCGTATATTACATGTGGTTTATCATTCTCCCAAGGTTCAGAGCAATCTAACTGATGATAGGGAAATAGAGTAGTATCGTTTCCGTCAATAATAACTCCATATGAATTTGCTGTGTGAAAGTGAGCGTCTTGTCCCCATGCAACTACATCAACATCTTGTTTCTTTGTTCCTGTTGTAAATACTAAAGAGTCAGCCAATACATATGGGGTGGTGTTTAGTGATGGATCAATTGTTACTTCTAAAAAGATAAAAATACTATCCTTAGCAGGGATTTCAATGTTATTTTGACTATTGCCTGCAACTCCATCAATATTCATTCGGAAATGAGCGGAAGAATTTCCTAAAAGTGCAATATTACTTTTTACATCAAAATTATTATTATTGTAAACGGTAAGTGTTTTAGTAATTGAACCGATAGATGCAAAAACAGTGTCAAAAGTAATGGTGTCAGTAGAAAAATGAAGTGTGGCAGTGTTGCTGTTGTCATTATTTATATCGTCTTTCTTGCAAGCAAAAAGAATTGTTATAAGTAGTAGAGGAAGAATGTATCTTTTCATTACCTCATATTTCTGATTCTATCCATATCGCGTTTTTGGTCTTTTTCTTTTATGCTTTCTCTTTTATCGTACACCTTTTTTCCTTTGGCTAAAGCAATTTCTAGCTTTGCTTTTCCTTTTTCATTTATAAATAGGCGAATAGGAATAATAGCATTTCCTTTTTCAGTTACTTTCCCTAACATTTTGTTTAGTTCCTGTCTGTTAAGTAATAGTTTTCTTTCCCTTTTAGGCTCGTGATTAATGTAGCCACCATTAGGATATTCAGAGATATGCAAGTTTTTCACAAATAATTCATCACCATTGAAAACGCAATGTGCATCAGAAATATTGGCTTTATTGTTACGAATAGACTTTATTTCTGTTCCTAGTAGAGATATTCCTGCAACAAATTTAGCAATAAACTCATATTCAAAGCTTGCTTTACGGTTTTTAATGTTGATTTTACCTGACATAGTTGCAAAGATAGTATTTAGATGTTAGATATTAGAAGTTAGTCAAAAATGTCTCATGTCTAAATACTTAATGCTAAAATCTATCCTAATGCTACATCAAGAACCATCATTACAATAAATCCTGCAATTAGTCCCATAGTTGCTAAATCCGTATTTCCACCCCTTTGGCTTTCAGGGACTACTTCTTCTACTACAATAAAAATCATTGCTCCTGCTGCAAAAGCTAGGGCATAAGGTAAAATAGGAAGAACTGTCATTACAATTGCAGCTCCAATTACTGCAAAAATTGGCTCAACTATTGCTGATAATTGTCCCCATTTCCATGATTTCCATCTGCTAACTCCTTGTCTTCTAAGTGGCATTGAAACTGCAAATCCTTCAGGGAAATTTTGTATACCTATTCCAATTGCTAGTGCAATTGCGGACCCTATTGTAAATACTGAATGTCCTTCCATTCCTAATATTTCAGGATTAGCCAATGCTCCAAATGCAACTCCAACTGCTAATCCTTCAGGAATATTATGTAAAGCAATTGCTAGTACTAAAAGAATAGTTTTACGCCAGTTTGTTTCAACTCCCTCTGCCTCTTCTCTTTTTGCAAATATGTGTAAGTGAGGTATAATTTTATCTAACCCAAACAAGAAAGCAGCCCCTAAAAAGAAACCAATAGCAGGAGCAAGCCATACGGGTGAATCTGATATTCCCATTTCATTTTGCATTTCAACATAAGCAATTGATGGTGCTAAAAGCGACCAAAAACTAGCAGCAATCATAACTCCTCCAGTAAATCCTAATGATATGTCAAGTGCCTTTCTGTTTGATGTTTTGAATAGGAATACTAAAGATGCCCCTAATGCAGTTAGCGCCCAAGTAAAAAGTCCTGCATAAAGGGCTTGCATTACAGGTCCTTGTTGAACAAACCATTTGTATAATTCGTAATTTTCCATGTTTAATTTGTTTTAATTAAAAGGTGTTTTGCTACATCATTACTGATGTGTTGTTTGGTATTTCCTATTTTGATGCTGATTGATTGATCAAAAGATATCTTTTCTAAAAGCTTAATTTCTGTACCTATGCTGATATTTAACTTTGTTAAGTAATCTAAAAATGGCTTTTCATCTAATGTTACTCCCATAACCTTTCCATTTGTTCCTTCTGATAATTTATTTAAAGGTATAGTATTTGTTGTTGGGATTTTTCCATCTTTTGTAGGGATAGGCTCTCCATGAGGGTCAAATTTTGGGCAATCTAAAAAGGCATCTAATCTGTCTACAAGTTCTTCTGATTTTATGTGCTCTAGTTGTTCGGCTACATAATGAACTTCTCCCCAGTCAAAGTTTAAGTTATTCACTAAAAAAGTTTCCCATAATCTATGTTTTCTTATTACTGATGTTGCAAAAGAGTTTCCTTTTTTTGTTAATGATACACCTTTGTATTTCTTGTATTTTACAAGTTTTTTGTCTTGCAATTTCTTTAGCATATCTGATACTGATGCTGCAGATGTTCCAATTTCTCCTGCAATAGCATTGGTAGAAACTTTCCCATCAGAATTTAAACTAATGGATAAAATAGCTTTTAAATAATTTTCTTCTGCTAAAGTAATCATTTGGCAAAAGTAATAATTAAATTAATATAAAAAAAAGTTTAGACATGTCTAAAAATTTAGATATTTGCCCAGCTTAACTAAAATCAAAAAAACCAAAAAATGAATAGAATAATTAACCTAGTAATAATTGTATTTTTCATGATTTCTTTAACAGAAAATTCGCAAACAGTAAAAGGGAAAAATAACATCAAAAAATGAAGTTATACCTTTTGCAAACATCATTATTGAGGGAACAAAATTGGGTGTTTCGGCTGATGAAAATGGAAATTATGTTATTAAAAATGCACCATTAGGTCATCATCATATTATTGCATCAGCAGTTGGAATTATAACTAAGAAGTCTCATAATGATGTTAATAAAGGAATAAATACTATTAATATTGAGTTAGTATCATCTGTATATAATTTGGATCAAGTGGTAGTTACAGGAACTAAAACATTTAAGAGAAGAACGCAATCCCCTGTAATTGTAAATGTGATGGATAGCAGACAATTAGAGAGTGTTCAAGCATGTAATTTGGCAGTAGGTCTTAATTTTCAGCCAGGATTAAGGGTAGAGACTGATTGTCAAACTTGTAATTATACCCAATTGAGAATGAATGGATTGGCTGGTGGTTATTCTCAAATCCTTATAAACGGAAGGCCAATTTTTAGTCCTTTAACAGGGCTATATGGGATGGAGCAAATCCCTACTAATATGATTGATAGGATTGAAATTGTAAGAGGAGGAGGTAGTTCGCTTTACGGCTCATCAGCAATTGGAAGGGTAGTAAATGTAATAACTAAATTACCTACTACTAATAATTTTAGTTTTGGATATGATAATAGTAGAATTAATAGCTCGGCTGAAGATAAGGTTTTTCATGGAAATGCAACTGTTGTAACTGATAATAAAAATTCAGGAGCTACATTTTTTGTAAATAATCGTGATAGAATGTGGTACGATCATAATGGAGATAATTACTCAGAATTACCTGTTTTAAAAGACAATACTTTCGGGGCTAATTTCTTTTTCTTACCATCTAAAAATCAAAAAATAGAAGTAAATATGGGTAGTTTGCATGAGTATCGTTTTGGTGGAGAAATGATTACAGGTGCGCCACATTTTGCAATGCAATCAGAAGAAAGAGTGCATTATGTTTTGCTAGGGAATTTAGATTATCAGCTTAATTTTAATGATGACAACTCATCTCTTATTACTTATTTGGCGGCACAACAAACTAAGCGTGAGCATTATACTGGTATCAGACCAGAGGTTGGTGCTGATGAAGAACATTTGGCTAATCCTCCTTATGGAATTTCATTAAATACAACTAAGCAAGGTGGTTTTCAGATGAATCATAAGATAAATAAGTTGTTTGGTCCAAATGTATTTACAATCGGTTCTGAGTATGTTTCTGATGATGTAATGGATGAAATCTCAGCTTATAATTATTTAATTGACCAAAAAGTAATAACTCTTGGTACTTTTGTTCAATCTGATTGGGACTTGACTGAGAATTTTAATTTACTAAGTGGCGCTCGTTTTGATAAGCACTCACTGTTGGATAATATGGTGGTTAGTCCTAGGTTGTCATTGCTTTATAAGTTAAGGAAAGAAACTCAATTTAGAATGTCATACAGTACAGGGTTCAGGGCACCACAAGCTTTTGATACTGATTTGCATATGGCATTTGCTGGGGGTGGAATTTCTCGTATTGTTTTGGCTGATGATTTGAAAGAAGAGCGTTCAAAAAGTTTAAGTGCATCTGTTAATTATGATAAAGCAACTGAGCATTATGTTTATGGTTTTACTTTTGAGGGTTTTTACACGCATTTAAATGATGCATTTTATCAAGATCCATCTGGAGAAGATGAATTTGGAGAGGTTTTTACAAAAAGAAATGGAGCTGGAGCTACTGTAAAAGGTCTTACTATGGAGTTTAGAGCAAATTTAGAGCAAAAACTGCAGATAGAATCTGGTTTAACTTTGCAAAAATCATTGTATGATGAGGCGGTAAGTTATTCTGATGAGCTTGAGAGTAGAAAAGAATTTTTAAGAACTCCAAATAAGTACGGTTATGCTACTTTAACTTACTCTCCTTCTAGTAAATTAAACTTTTCTGAAATTTAGTTCATACAGGCATTATGGATATATTGCATTTAGCTGGCGCTTCTGAGCAAACTGAGGATGAATTCATAAAATCACCTACATTTAATGTAATTGGACTAAAAGCAACTTACATACAGCAATTGAGTAGAGTAGGAGCTAAATTAGAATACAGTGTTGGGGTTAAGAATTTAACTAATGATTATCAGCAAAATCTTGATACTTTAAAAGACAGAGATAGTAACTTTGTTTACGGTCCTAATTTACCTATAACAGTCTACTTTGGATTAGTGCTAAAATCTCTTTAATTAGTTACTTAAATATAAATTTAAAAGCCACTTAGTAAGTAGCTTTTTTATATGTAAATTTACTTTTGTAAACAAAATTAGGAGTAATTTAAGGTGAGTATTTTGTAATTTACAGATTTTTTAGTAAATGGAATGTATTCTATTTGTTTTCAGTTATTTACAGACTCTATATGTAATGTTTGTTATGTTATTTGATAAAGAAATTAGAATAATAATTTTAAAATGTAAAAACAAATTTGTAGTTTTGCTGTTAACAATTGTAAATAGTAAAGTAAATGCACGAAAGGCTCAAAAATTGGATGGGAATAGAAGGCTTAAAATCCTCAGCTTTGGCGGATAGTATTGGCGTGAATCGTGCAACAATTTCTCACATACTTTCTGGCCGTAATAAACCAAGTATTGACTTTTTTCAAAAGCTATTAAGTACATACCCAGATTTAAATTCAAATTGGCTAATAACAGGAATTGGCTATATGAGCACTAAAAATGAAACTCAAGATGTAAAAGTTTCCAAGAAAATAGGTAAAGTAGTTGTGTTTTATGATGATAATTCCTTTGAAGAAGTAGGTGAGTAGTTGTTAGTTTCCTGTTTGTAATCTAATATCTATTATCTCATATCTTGTGTCTATATTTTTTACATTTGCGAAAAATATATCCATGTACAGAATCGTCCGTTTTTTTTTATTCCTTTTTAATCCTGAGTTGATTCACCATAAATCATTTAAATTAATCAAATTTGGAGCAATTACTCCTGGAAAAAGTTGGGCTACACGATTATTGTTTAAAGTTGAAGACCCTAGATTAGAAAGAGAGGTATTTGGACTAAAATTTGACAATCCTGTAGGGCTGGCAGCTGGCTTTGATAAAGATGCAAAACTGTTTGATGAATTAGCCTCTTTTGGTTTTGGTTTTGTAGAAATTGGGACGGTTACTCCATTACCGCAAGAGGGAAATCCTAAGCCTAGATTATTCCGATTGAAAGAAGATAATGCAATTATAAACAGAATGGGCTTTAATAATCAAGGGATAGAAGCTGCAGTTGCTAGATTGAGAAGAAGAAAAACTAACATTATTATTGGTGGGAATATTGGGAAAAATAAAGTTACACCAAACGAAAAAGCAGTAGATGATTATGAAATCTGTTTTGAGAAATTATTTCCTTATGTGGATTATTTTGTGGTGAATGTAAGCTCACCAAATACGCCAGGTTTGAGGGATTTGCAGGAGAAAGCACCTCTTACTGCTTTGCTAAACAGATTACAGGAATTGAATAGTGCTAAAGAGAGCAGAAAGCCTATCTTATTAAAGATTGCTCCTGATTTAACTAACGAGCAATTGGATGATATTATAGAAATTGTAGCAGACACTAAAATTGATGGAGTGGTAGCAACTAACACAACAATTGATAGAAGTGGGCTTAAAACGGATAAAACTAAGGTTGAGGCTTTCGGTTATGGTGGCTTGAGTGGTAAGCCAGTTAGAGTAAGATCCACAGAGGTGATTAAGTACTTAGCGGATAAATCCAACAGAGCATTCCCAATTATTGGAGTGGGAGGTATACACAGTGCTGAAGATGCATTGGAAAAACTAGATGCAGGAGCAACATTATTGCAAGTTTATACGGGCTTCATTTATGAGGGTCCAGCACTAGTAAAAAGGATTAATAAGGCAATATTGAAGAGATGAAAATAATAGAATGTCCAAGAGATGCAATGCAAGGTATCAGTGAATTTATTCCCACTGATGTTAAGGCTGCATACATCAATCAATTGCTTAAGGTAGGTTTTGATACTATTGATTTTGGTTCATTCGTTTCGCCTAAGGCCATTCCTCAATTAAAGGATACGGCACAGGTTTTGGCTCAGTTGGATTTAGAAAACACAAACAGTAAATTACTTTCCATTATAGCAAACACTAGGGGTGCAACTGATGCTTGCAGTTTTGAGGAAATCAATTATTTAGGTTTCCCACTTTCAGTGTCGGAACAGTTTCAACAAAGAAATACGAATAAAAGTATAGATGAATCTTTAAAATCAGTAGAAGAAATTCAGAATTTAGCTATTAAGAATAACAAGGAATTGGTCGTCTATTTGTCAATGGCATTTGGGAACCCTTATGCAGAAAATTATCATCCTGATATAGTAGCGGAACTTACTGAAAAACTACATCAACTACAAATAAGAATAGTGGCACTATCTGATACGATTGGTATTTCCAGTCCTACAAATATTGCACCACTTTTTAGTACATTAATACAGGAATATCCAACCATTGAATTTGGAGCACATTTCCATACTAACCCTGATAAATGGGAAGAAAAAGTAGAGTCGGCCTACCAGAATGGTTGCAGAAGATTTGATGCTGCCCTTAAAGGTTATGGCGGCTGCCCAATGGCAAAGGATGATTTGGTGGGGAATATGCCAACTGAAAAACTAATCACTTATTTTACTCAGGATTTAGGATTGAATAAGTTAGAACTGGAAAAGAGTTTGGCTTTGAGTAATACCGTTTTTAAATAAAATGAAACAAATCCTCATCTTCCTTTTTTCTGTACAGCTACTAGCGGCACAACAGCTAGTAAAAACGGATATATTTGAGGTTTGCTATTCCACCAACAAGCAACAACCCCTTTGGCTAAGCTATGAAGTGGAGTGTCATTCAGGAGGTTTCAGCCGTAAAGGCCTAAACTTTAAAAAGGATGTCTCCTTTACTGGTGTTACTTCCGATAATGCTGATTATTACAAAAATGTATGGGACAAAGGCCACCTAGCACCAGCTGCCGATTTTAATTGTGATTATGAAAAGCTAAGGGCAACTTTCACTTTTCTGAATTGTGCCTTACAACACGAAAAACTCAATAGAGGTCCTTGGAAAAACTTGGAGAAATACGAAAGGAAGCTATCCAAAAAGTATACCGTACAGGTTAAGGTAGTACTGGAGTTTGACGCCAACAGTTTGCTATTAGAAACTGGCGCATTGGTGCCTTCCTATTTTGTAAAAATACTTAGCTATAATAATAGGGTTGAGGTCTATCGTTTCCCGAATGATGATAGCGTGTGGCATACTCACTTTAAGGATTATTTAATACAGGATGACAACCCAATAATTGATGGCTGCACAGAAGTATACAATCGCTAATAAGTAATCTTTTCGGCTAGTATTTATTTTAAATCAAAAACTAGTAATTATAAACCTATTTTCATTTTCTTTTTCTATTTTTACCCCAAGTTTAGTACACTATTTTAGTGTAAAAGGGAATGAGGTGTGAATCCTCAACTTTACCAGAAGCTGTAAAGTCCGTTAAATTTTGGAAACTACATTGCCACTGTTTTAATTAATGGGAAGGCCATTCCAAAAGGACCAAGTCAGAAGACCTGCTAAATGAAACAAAACTGAATCGTTTCTGGATAAAACGGTAGGGGAATGAAACAGATTTTAGCATACATATTACTCTTTTTAGGACTAAGCGTTAATAGTTTAGCACAAACCGCTATGGATACCATTCGGCTACCTGAAGTAAAGCTAGAACATAACCGTTTGCAAACGCATTCCATAGGTACACACCTAGTAATACTTACTCCTGAGCTAATAGGAGAGTCCTCAAGCCAAAAACTATCCGATTGCTTAGTCAATAATTCCTCCGTTTATATAAAGCAATATGGGGCGCTTGCTACTCCAACTTTTAGGGGTACATCCAGCTCACACACTTTAGTGCTTTGGAATGGGATTCCCTTGAACTCAATTGCTAATGGTTTGCTTGATTTTTCCATTACTCCCGTACAGGGTTTCGAAAAGATAGCTATCGTACATGGTGGAGATGCTTCCGTGTTTGGTTCGGGTGCTATGGGTGGGAGTATTCACCTTAACTCTATTCCTGATTTTAAGCAACAAAAGGAAATAAAATTAACAAGCGAACAAGGGAGTTATGGTTTATTAAGCCAAGGGATAATCCTAAAGCACAGTACCGATAAATTGGCCTTTAATCTGTCGCTTACAACCCTAGAGGATGAAAACAGTTTCATCTATACGAACACTACACAATGGGGGAACCCAACAGTGGTGAATGATTATGGGAAGATAGAATCAAAATCAGGGAAACTAAACCTTGCTTACAAATACGATAACACAACAAAATTTGCAGTGGCTTACTGGGGTTCAGCTAATGATAGGGAAGTGCCGCAAAATATGACAACTCCTTTTTCGGATGCAAAACAGTACGACAAAACAAACAACTTACTGCTTAGTGCTACTCATTTTTTTACAGATGGAGTAATCACTTTGAAAAGGGCTTTCCTTGAAGAAGATTTCCGGTATACCGAGCACCTGAAAAATATTGATAGCCAGTACCTTACTAATAGCAAAATCACAGATGTGGATGTTAAGATAAACAAGGGTGGTTTCCTCTACAACCTAGGAGGGAACTTTACAAAGCAGTCTGTAATTAATAATAATTATATGGATAGCAGGCAGCTGGAAAAGCAAGGTGCTATCTTTTCATCCGTGCAGTACAATTATGATTTCCTGAGTATGAATACTGTATTGCGTAAGCAGTGGCAAACTACTTTTGAAGTGCCACTTGTTCCTAGTCTGGGATTCTCTGCTGACATCACTAAACAGCTTAGTATTCGTTTTAAATACAATAGGAATTTCCGTTCTCCTACTTTTAATGATAGATTTTGGGTAGGAGCAGAGGCAAATGGAAATCCTAACTTAATCCCTGAAAATGCTTGGAACAAAGAGTTTGGTTTTGATATTAACACTGCTTATTTCAAGTTTAAAGCTACTGCCTATAATTTGGATATATCTGATATGATACTCTGGCAACAAATGGATAATGGCAGTTGGATGCCAAACAACATAAAGCAAGTAAGGAGCAGAGGGCTAGAGACAAGATTGAAAGTGCAAACTAAAAATATAAGCTTAATTGGGAATTATGCATTTACCAAATCTACTAATGAAATAACAACCGATCCTTTGGATGTTTCTGTTGGTAAACAGTTGAGGTATGTTCCTTTGCACAAGGCAGGTTTTGCTTTTATAGTTAAAGAGGATGACTTAACATTTACAATAAATCAGAATTATACTGGGGAAGTTATTACTTCTCATGG
>CAJQHO010000033.1 GCA_905478185.1 uncultured Flavobacteriales bacterium
TTAATCGATTAAGCATAGGGATACAATCATTTGATGATGCTGATTTAAAATTTATGAATAGATCACATAATTCTTCAGAAGCAGAAAATTGTATTCATCTAGCTAAAATGGTAGGGTTTAAAAATATTACTATTGACTTGATTTACGGACTACCAAATCAAACCTTATCAAAATGGGAGGAGAATCTAAGTAAAATGTTTGCACTAAATATTCAGCATTTTTCTCCTTACGCACTAACAGTTGAAAAGAAAACTGCCCTAAATCATCTTGTAGAAACTAAGAAAGTAAGTTTGCCTAATGACGAATATATTATTGAGCAATTCAATTTTTTACAAGAAAAAGCAAAAAAAAACAATTTCATTCATTATGAAATATCTAATTTTGGAAAAGAGGGTTATTTCTCAAATCATAATTCTTCATATTGGAAAAGTCAATATTATTTAGGAATTGGGCCATCAGCTCATTCTTTTAATGGAAAAAGCAGAAGATGGAATGTCTCCTCAAATAAAAAATACATTGAAGGAATATCTAACAAAACAACATATTTTGAGACTGAAATACTTAGTACAGAGCAACAGTATAATGAATATGTTTTAACTTCTTTAAGAACCATTTGGGGGGTAGATAGTGCTATAATTCAAAATAAATTTGGAGCAGAAATTCACGCTCATTTTTTAAAAGAAATTGAAAAATGGATAAGTAAAAAATACATTTTATCAGAAGAAAATATCATATCATTAACTCAAAAAGGTAAAGCCTTTGCAGATGCAATCGCTTCTGATTTATTTATCGTTTGAATGATTATTTAAATCTATAATTGGAACATTATTCCAATTAACAATTTCAGCTGCCTCCCTCATATCAATAAAATCAAAATCATACACTAATTGCCTTAACTTAACATAAGAAGTACCTAAATTATAATAGGACTTAAATTTTCTTTTTAATGAAAGTCCATCTAATATAGGCTGGCTAGGGTCAAAATCTCTTGGATGAAAATATGTCATTGTATAATCTGCATCTTTGAGCAATTTTCTAATAAACCAATAAGGGAAGAAACGAAAATAACCACCTCCAGAAGCTACAAATTTTCTTCCCATAAACGTGTCAATGCTCATTGGGAATTCTTTAATTGATATTCCGTTATATTTAATAATTAATGGAGTTGATAACTCAAAATCATCAAAACCACCATCATCTCTTTTGGCTGAGAAAATTGATGCATCATACTCAATTCCTAATTCATTCAAAACTTCAAAAGCCCAAACATTTTCCTTTTTAATTGAGAATGCTGGAGCCCTATAAGATATTACCTTTTCCCCAGTTATATTCTCTATACTACTTATGCAATCAGATAAATCCAATTTGAATTCTTTTCTACTTTGTTTATAAGCCGCTTTATGCATATCAGAATGAGCAGCAATTTCAAAGCCCAAATCATGTATTCTTTTAATAATTTCAGGATGTTTTCTGGCAATATACCCAACAACAAAAAATGTAGCCTTTACATCATTCTCCGATAAAACCTGTAATATTTTATCCATTCCTTTATGAATACGAACTTCATAATTATCCCATTTATCTAATATATCTTCAGGATATTTATGAATAATATGAAACCACTCTTCTATGTCAAAAGTTAGTATTTTCATTAAAAAAATTTCTTCTTTCGTTTCTTAAATATAGCCACATCTTCTTTCTTAGGGAAACTAAAATAAGTCTGATCCTCATTATTATTTTCTAATGTTTCTACATTACCAATATCAATTATTTCAACAGCCTCAACAATTGATTTCATGCCAATCATCTTTGTATGTTTAATTAGTTCTTCTTGAGTTCTATTTCCAATCTCAACTTTCTTCTGAACTATAATAGGGCCTGTATCAATTCCTTCATTCACATAAAACACTGATACTCCAGTATATTTTTCATCATTTTTCATCACCCAGAAAGTTGGCATTAAGCCTCTGTACTTTGGCAATAATGCAGTATGAAGATTAATACATCCTTTAGGAGCTAGATTAATTATCTCATTCTTAAAAATTTGATTGCCTAATATTGAGATTAATAAATCTGGTTTATATGATTTTATAATTTCAATTGACTCTTTATTATTTATTGATTTATCTAATAATATCTTTTCTATATTATTTGTTCTTAAAAATGAATCAAGGGATTTAGAACTATTAAGAATAGCAAAAATAAACTTTAATGAGTAATATAGGAAGAATCTAATGCCAAAAACATTTAATGTCTGTAATGCTTTTTTTAAAAAATTTTCTTGTTTTCCAAAAGGAGAAACAGTACTTACTACACACCCAACAACTTGGTGTTTTTCTGGCAATAAATTAAGAAATTGTTGTAAGCTACTTCTTAAATAAAAAGGTTCATCTTGTGTTATAATGACTATTCTCATCTAGATATTTTTTCTATTAAATTAATATATTGATTTGTAATATTTTGATGTGAATACTCATTATCAATTTTAATACTATTATTTGAAATCTTTTGTTTTTTAGATTTCTCTATATCTTTTAAACAATTAAGAAGATGTTGTACCTCATTAGAATTCTTAAAGAAAAATGCATTATCCTCCAGAACATCTCTATTAAATACATTGTTATGTGCAAAAATAAATGCTTTTGCTGCCATTGCCTCTAATAAAGCTGGATTAGTTCCACCAACTGAATGTCCATGAAAATATACTTTTGCAAATTTTCTTAAACTATCTAAATCTTCTTTATTAAAAATGCTGCCTAAAAACACAATATCTGATTGAATATATTTATCCTTCAAATATTTTCCATAAGATGTTTCTGTATTTCCAACAACTAAAAACCTAGTAGGATGTTCACTACTTAAATATCCATCAAGAATCATTTCAATATTATTTTCTGGCTCTAACCTTGCTATTAATAAGAAGTAATCCTGAATTGTAACATTATATTTAGTTAAGAACTCTTTTTTCGGATTAACCTTATCAGCTCCATAAGGAATCATTACAGATTCTTTATTATATTTTTGTTTGATATAATCTTGGATTCCTTTATTATCTGAAATTAGGAAAGTTGACTTTTCTGAAGCAAGTTTCTCAAACCACTTTGTAAGTTTTTTTACAAAAGGAGACCACTTAGCTCTTTTCCATTCAAGACCATCCATATTGGTTACTATAACAGATTTTTTGATTGGCAACAATGCAAATGAAATAGCAACACTCTGGTATCCAAACTCAAATATAACATCAAAGTCTTTTTTTAATGCATCTTTTAAACAAATGAAATCATAAATAAAATGTGCTGCTGATCCAATCTTATTTTCAGGACAGTATTTCTTTATTATATTAACACCTTTAAATGTTTTAGATTGATAAGGGTGAGAGTCAATAGAATAAACTGTAACATTATACCCATTTTCAACAAGGCCTACAGAGAGATTTTCCGCACATTGCTCAAATCCTCCATAATTATTTGGGATACCTCTAGTCCCCAGTATTGCAATTTTCATACTTTTCGTTTATGAATCGCAAATATACCAAATACAATCTGTAGTATAAACTAACAATTAATTTAATTGTATTTTATACTAAAATTAAAAATCCAAATTAATTAGTAGTAGATGATTTATTAACTAAAATTTAGATATTTATACTCATCACTTCTAGTAATTATTAGCAAAAAAATTAACAATTTTTTGTTAACATCTTGTAAGCCTGATACTTAGAAGTATCTAGAAACTGTGCATATATTTGTACTGTCGTAATACTTGTTTTGGGTTGTATTAATCTAACCACTTTATACAACATAAAAAAAGCCTTCATAATCATGAGGGCTTTTTTCTTACTAATGAGGGAATTTTATTCCTAACATAAACTCATGCGAACCAGATTGATAAGCGCTAGTTTCTGATGAAGGTAGCCCAAATGAGTATCCAATATTAAATCTGTCGTTAATATTATATCCCAATAAAGCTGCCATTGATGACAAATCATTGTTCATCTTATAATTCATCCCTAGCCAAAACATTTCTTTATATCCTGTTTTAACTCCAAAATCAATTTGTGTTTTAGCTCCAGCTACTGACTTTAAAAAGAAAGATGGTTCAATAGTAATTCCAGAATTCAAAGAATGCTTATAAGAACCGAGAACATATATATGGCTCGCTAACTTACCACTCTGGCTTGTAGTATCATATATTCTCGCAAAATCATCATCCATTAAACGTAATTCTGAACTCAATAATTGAGGAACTGCCATACCTAAATACCATTTATCACCATTCAAATTAACACCAAAAGTTGCATCTGGTAACGATCTTACAACATCTCCTCCTTCCATTAATGGGTCAAATCGATCTTTTACTGGGATACCCTCCTTAATTATTTTAAATTGAGTAAACCCTCCAGAAAGTGCTAATGCTAACTTCATTGATTGATTAATATTCAAAGAATATGTATAAGACATAGATCCGCCTACTCTACTTGTTGGTCCAGTAACATCATTAAAAACTGTACCTCCTAAACCTACATTTCTACTATGCTTACCATAAATACTCATGATGGTAGTCCTTGGTCCATCATTCATCCCTTGCCATTGGTTTCTTATAGTAGTATTAACTTGATAATAATCATACATCCCAGCAACAGCAGGGTTTATTGCATAATTATTCATCATATATTGAGTAATTTGAGGAAGTTGCTGAGCTTTTAAAACTCCTCCAAAACAAATTACAAATAGTAAAATTGATATTCTTTTCATTTTTATAATTTTCATATTATCTGATAATTGTAATAGGACCCGTTTGAGGTGCATCACCCGTATTCAAGTCAATTATATAGTAATAAGTACCTACAGCTAATTCTTTACCTTCATTTGTCCCATCCCAAGGATTCGTATAACTATCTCCACCTTTTGATTCAAATACTAGACCACCCCATCTATTAAATACTTGCACTAAAGAGTTTTCATATGATTCAATATCTAATGGAGTCCAGGTGTCATTATATCCATCCCCATTTGGAGTGATTGCTTCATAAGGTTTTACCCCAACAACAACATAAATAGAATCATAACCTAAACAACCATCAAAGTCTTCAACTAGTAAATAGTACCATCCAGAATTAGCTGGTGAATCAGTAATTTCAGCTGAGACACTTACAACTGTATCTTTATGCCAAAACCAAGAATATTCTTCAATATCATCATTATTTGAAAATAAATCTATCGGATCTCCTGCCAAAACTACAGGGAAGTCTCCGTATTCAACACCTGGAAAAGATGCTGGCTCAGGATCAACATCTGCAGAATAGGTTACTACTACCTCTACATCCTGTGAGCAGTTAGCATTATCTTGAATTGTTAAAGTATAAGTAGTTGTAATTGTTTGTCCAAATGCTAAAATAGTATCCGTATAAATATTTCTATCTCCAGCTAAAACTCCATCACTCCAAGTATAAGTCAATCCATCTCTTTCATCTATATCAATATCAATATCTTGTCCTAAACAAATTGTATAGGGGCCTACAGCATCTAAGAAGCCTGGCATGAAAACATTTTGATATCCAGTTACAAAGATCTCTTCTGTGATTTCACAATCATTATCATCAATTAATGTTACCGTATATGCAGTATTTGAACCAGCAACTAAATTTTGAGTTGAATTATTTGCAGGGCCATTACCCGTTCCCCAATCATATAAATATGGAGGAGTCCCCCCAACAGGGTATACAGTAGCATATGCACTAATATCACATGCTTCATCAAAGTAATCAACTGACATTTCTAAACCATCTGATGGCTCAGTAATTGAAACTGATTCTGAAATTACAGTACATCCATTTAAATCTACAACCTTTACTGTATAGAATCCTGGTACAAGTCCAGTTATCTCTGCATCCACATTATTATCAACCATATCAGTAGAAATTATTGATCCACTTTCATTCAACCATGTATATTCATATTGCGGTGGGATTCCTAAGAAAGGTGTTCCTCCATTTGCAAATGCCTCAATAGAGCCTGTACCTCCTGCAAACCAATCAATATCAATATCTGTTATTGTTACTTGTAGCGAATCTGGTTGATATAAATATATTGCAGCAGTATCTTTACAGCCATTAGCATCTTCAACCTCAACAATATAAGACCCAACCTCTAGTCCAAAAATCTGGGAAGTAATATTATTTGTATTTAAATCTGTAATTCCATTAGACCATGTATAATTATATACTGGATTTCCACCTGTTACTGTTGCTTTTATCTTACCGTCAGCTTCTCCAAAACAAGAAATTGCATCAATTATTTCTGATTGAACAATCAATTCATTATTTTGAGTTATGCTTACAGTATCTATCAACTCACATCCTTGAGCATCCGTAATAACACAAATATATTCAGTTAAAAGAGTAACGCTATCTACACAAAGTCCAACAGCCGGGTTAGTTGTTTGGCTCAAATAATCATTCCATTGATAATTATATAGTGTATTTAGTGTTGGTACTGGTGGTGTAAACGGAACTCCTCCACTGACATTGAGCAAAATTTCTCCATCACATTCTCCATAACAACCTTCATTAGTTACAGTTGCAGGCGATAAACTTAGAGCGTTATTATCAAATATATCAACTGAACCTAAACTTGAACAACCATGAATATCTGTAACAGTTATTGGATAAGTTCCAGCAGATAAATTATCTATTGAATATGTAGTCGCTCCTGTAATTATCCCGTTTGCATCACTCCATTGATATGTATAAGATGTTGCAGTACCTACACCTCCAGAAACAATAGCAGTAGCGGCTCCATTACTCCAAGCAACACAACTAACATGTGTAGGTGAAAATGAAATATCAATAGGAGCTGGCTCATTATACATAATTGTTTCTGTGTGAGCACAACCATTAGCATCCTCTACTACAAAAGTGTGATTTCCAGCATCTAATCCAGTAATCTGTGAAGCAGATCCAAAAGTAGTATCTGTATTATAAATTGTATAATAAGGCCATGTTCCTCCAGAAGCAGTTACATCTAAATATCCTGAATTCCCACCATTACATAATACTTGATAATTATTCCAATCAGATGGCGTTAATACGGCATTTAAAAGTGTTGGCTCAGATATATATATTAGATCTGAAGTTTCACAAGTAATACCGTTTACTCCATTATTAATATCAACAATTTCTACTGTATGCCATCCAGGTTCTAAATCATTAAAAAGTGGGTAAGATTGCGGAGGAACACCTCCATCAATTGTATATTCAAAAGGTGCTGTTCCTCCTGTGAATATGATATCTTGTATTGCACCATCATCTTCTCCAAAACAGCTAATATTTGTAAATACTGTGCTGTCAATCACTAGCTGATCAGGATAAGTTAATTGAATAATAGAATCGGCAAAACAACCATTAGCATCAATTGCCCAAATAGTAAATGACCCTGGAGATAAATTGCTGAAAACAGGGTTAGTTTGAATGTTTAGGCCTCCTGTATTAGAGTACGAATATGGAGATTGACCTCCACTTGCTAAAATTTCGATTTGAGCATCATTAATTCCAAAACAAGAGTTTTCAATAATAATTAGTGAATCTATTTGTATTGGATTAACAGGTGCAATAATAGCAACAGTACCAGTAACCACACAAGTTGTGTTATCTTTAACAAGTACAGAATAAGTGCCTACAGAAATGCTATCAATAGTTGCTAAAGTTTCTCCTATGATTGTATCTCCATTTATATCAAGCCATTGGTAAGTATAAGGAGATGTTCCTGTTGCACTAACTGTTGCTGAACCACTATTTGGTCCCAAACATGGATCCACAGTTGAAAACGAAATAGTAAAGCCTAGATCTTCCGCCACTGTATCTGATGCTGAGAACGTACAAAGATTAGTATCAGTAACTATAACAGAATAAATCCCTGATGCTAAACTATCAGCTAAAGCTGTAGTTTGGCCGTCTGACCATAAATAACTATAAGTGCCGATTCCTGTTCCTCCTCCT
>CAJQHO010000034.1 GCA_905478185.1 uncultured Flavobacteriales bacterium
CCAAACTAAAGATGGTTTATTCCAGATGATTCCATGGGATTTAGACAATAGTTTCTCAGGAGCTATTATGGGATTCGATTATTTTAATCAATCTAATATCTATGAATATGATCCTTATCATTATGGAGCCCCAGGAGATAGGCCTCTTGCGGAGAAACTACTTAATGATCCTTTTTATAGAAAACAATACACGGCTCATATGCGGACAATAATAAATGAAGCATTAGATACTGCTGCCATTAGAAATCAAATCAACCAATTACAATCTTTAGCTCATAATGCTGCTGATAGCGATCAATGGAAAGGATTTTCTATGGCTCAATATTATAGTAATGTAGAATCTGCGCTTTGGACGAACTGGGGTTTTGGAGGAATTATGTCTACTATTGACGCAAGAAAACAATATTTATTATCTCATCCTGAGATTGCTTTACCACCCCCTACTATTTATGGGTTAAATATTACTAATAATTTAGTTACAGTAAATGCCATTAGCGCATCAACTTTGGAGTTAATGGCATCCACAAGTGAGTATAATTCAAAATTTCAATCCTTTGTAATGTTAGATGATGGCACTAATGGTGATGTAATGGCGAATGATGGTATTTATTCATCAGAATTACCATTTCAATCTAGTGGGCTTAATATTAAGTTTTATATTAGAGCTCAAAATAATGATGCGCTGGCTCTATTACCTGAAAGAGCCGAATTTGAATTTTATACTTATTCTGTTATCTCCGGTCTTTTTGTCGCACCATCAACTACGCAAAAACAACTTATAGGAATTACTGATTTATTAGGAAGGACGGTTGCTAATTCTAAATCATTAATAAACACTCCATTATTTTATATTTATGATGATGGAACAGTAGAGAAAAGAATAGTAATTGAATAAATATAAACCCACTCAATTGAGTGGGTTTATATTTGGTGGAGCTGGGGGGTATCGAACCCCCGTCCAAACAAGGAATTAAATAACTTTCTACATGTTTATCTTATTTTGGTTTTCGAAATTAGGTTGGAAATAAGCAATCCAAACCTAATCCTTAGCTTTTTAAAGTTTTGCAAGTTTATAAAAGCAATAAACCCACTATCCTGATTTTGATTATGTTTCAAGATTTATAGGAGACAGGAAGTCCTATAAAAGAAACAAAAGCTTACGTAATTATATAAATTAGGCAGCTAAAGCGTAATTATTTTCGCCAATTAAAAATGTGAATTTTAATATTTACGAGCTAAAATACAATGCTCGACATGCTTACTACAAAACGCACTTGCAGTCAAATCCAGTCAGCCCCAATAAATTAATGAACTTTTGCAAAATTACAAAAATCACTAGTTAAGTGTTGTGCTTTTTTTACTTTTGTGCACGAAATATATATATGATTATGAAGATAGGCGTTTTAAAAGAAGAAAAAGTACCAGCTGATAAGCGTGTTCCACTAACGCCAAAGCAATGTAGAGTGCTGCTTAATACCTATCCAAAGCTTGAGATTGCAGTGAAAAGTAGTGGTATTAGGTGCTTTGCTGATGAGATGTATATAGCAGAAGGAATACAAGTTGTTAATGACTTGTTTGATTGTGATGTATTGATAGGAGTGAAGGAAGTGCCAAAAAGTTCACTAATACCTAATAAAACATATTTTTATTTCTCTCATACTATAAAGGAACAGCCTTATAATAGAGAGTTGTTATTAAAAATGATGGAGCTTAATATTAGTATGGTGGATTATGAAGTGCTAAAAAATCAGAAAGGAAAACGCCTTTTAGGATTTGGAAGATATGCTGGGATTGTTGGTGCTTATAATGGTTTTTTAACTTATGGGTTGAAATCAGGAAAGTACAACTTGAAGGGAGCGCATAATTGTGAGGATAGAGCTGAAATGGAAGGGGAGATGAGTAAGATAAAGTTAAGCAATGAAAAGATAATTATAACAGGTAATGGTAGGGTAGGAAGTGGTATTTTGGAAATAATTTTGAAAGCAAATATCAGAGAGGTTTCAAAATCAGAATTACTAAACAATACTTTTGATGAAGCTGTTTTTGTTCACCTTAAAACTATGGATTACAATGTGAGAATTGATGCTTCTGAATCTAATAAGTCTGAATTTTATAAGCAGCCAGAATTGTATTGCTCCTCATTTATGGATTATGCTAAACAAGCTGATATTTTTATTGCAGGACATTATTATGGTGCAAGTTCTCCTTATTTATTTACTAGAGAAGATGCTAAACATTCAGACTTTAACATAAAAGTTGTAGCGGATGTTTCGTGTGATATTGATGGGCCAGTTGCGTCAACTATTCGCCCTTCAACAATAGTGGACCCTATTTATGGATATAATCCAATTTCTGAAACTGAAGATAGTTTTATTCAAGAAGGAAATATTGCTGTAATGGCTGTTGATAATTTACCTTGTGAGTTGCCAAAAGATGCCTCAGAGGATTTTGGAAATGAAATGCTCGAAAAAATACTCCCATCATTAATAATGAGTGATGATGAACAAATAATTGAAAATGCAACTATTTGCAAAAATGGTGATTTAACACCAAATTTTGAGTACTTAAGAAATTACGTAAACGGAAATTAAATTGCTTTTAATTCAGCAATAGTTTGAGCAGGATTTTCTGATTTAAAGACAAAACTACCAGCAACCAACACATCCGCACCTGCATCTAATAATTTTCTTGCGTTAGATGAAGTTACCCCACCATCAATTTCTATATGAGTATTTAGACCTTGATTATTAGCCATCTGTCTAAGTTTTCTTACTTTATTGTAAGTCATTTCTTCAAACTTTTGCCCTCCAAATCCTGGATTTATTGACATTAATAAAACCATATAACATTTAGGTAAAATATCTTCTAAAACACTTACTGGAGTTGTTAAGTTTAAAACTACACCAGCTTTACACCCCGCATCTTTAATCTGAGTAAGTGTCCTGTGTAAATGTACTGTTGATTCGTAATGTACAGTAATGATATCTGCACCAACTTTTGCAAACTCCTCAATATAGCGTTCCGGCTTTTCTATCATTAGGTGTACATCAAGTGGTTTTGTTGCGTGTTTTTTTATAGCCTGAATTACTGGCATTCCATAAGATATATTTGGAACAAAATGACCATCCATTACGTCAATATGAAACCAATCAGCTTGGCTATTATTTATCATTTCACAATCTCTTTGAAGGTTTCCGAAATCTGCTGCTAATATTGAAGGTGCTATTTTGTGTGACATTTTTATTTCTTTTTTGCAAACATAGATAAAAAAAAGAGGGCTAAAAGCCCTCTTTCAATTTATCCTAAATAAGTTTTCAAGATTTTACTTCTTGATGTTTGTTTGAGTCGCCTAACAGCTTTCTCTTTAATTTGCCTAACTCTTTCTCTTGTTAAATCAAATTTCTCACCAATTTCTTCAAGAGTCATTGCATGTCCAGCATTTAATCCAAAATATGAAGAAACAACATCAGCCTCTCTAGCTGTTAAAGTATCTAAAGCTCTTCTAATTTCTTCTCTTAATGATTCTAACATTAATTGAGCATCAGGGTTTGGACTGTCTTCTGACCCCATTACATCATAAAGATTGCTATCCTCACCTTCAATTAAAGGGGCGTCCATTGATACATGCCTTCCTGTATTTTTTAATGATTGCTTAACTTCAGTAATTGAAAGTTCTACCATATCTGCAATTTCTTCAGGAGTAGGAGGTCTTTCAAATTTTTGTTCTAAAGCAGCATACGCCTTATTAATTTTATTGATAGAACCAATTTTATTAAGTGGCAACCTAACAATACGAGATTGTTCAGCTAAAGCTTGTAAAATTGACTGACGAATCCACCAAACAGCATAAGAAATAAACTTAAACCCTCTAGTTTCATCAAAACGCTTTGCAGCTTTAATAAGTCCAAGATTTCCTTCATTAATTAAATCAGGTAGAGTTAATCCTTGATTTTGATATTGCTTAGAAACAGAAACTACAAAACGTAAATTTGCTTTGGTTAATTTTTCAAGAGCTCTTTCGTCACCAGCTTTAATTTTTTGTGCTAACTCTACTTCTTCTTCAGCAGTAATTAAATCTACTCTTCCAATTTCTTGTAAGTATTTGTCAAGTGATGCAGTTTCTCTATTAGTAACCTGCTTTGTAATTTTTAGTTGCCTCATTTTTATTTTTTTTAGTTAGTAATCTTGTGCTCCATCTTTATACGAACTGTTTTGCAAAAGGTTACATTTAGTTTAAAAAAATATTATTTTTTTTCTGGCTTAGGTAAAAGCACTTTTCTTGATAACTTAAGTTTACCACTTCTTTCATCAATAGCAATCAATTTTACTTCAATTGTATCACCTTCTTTAAGTACATCCTCAACATTCTCAACTCTTTCCCAAGCTAACTCAGAAATATGAACTAATCCATCAGTGTTTGGAGCAATTCCAACAAAGGCACCATAAGGCATAATTGATTTTACTTTTCCTTTATAAATTTCACCAACTTCTGGCATAAATGCAATTGATTTAATTTTTTCAACTGCAGAATCAATACCATCTTGATCAGTTCCTAAAATCTCGACTACACCCATATCATCAATTTCTTCAATAGAAATATTTGTTCCTGTAGATGCTTGTAATTCTTGAATAATTTTTCCTCCAGGTCCAATAATCCCACCAATAGTTGATTTTGGAACTTTTAATACTACAATTTTTGGAGTTTGAGGTTTTAATTGAATTCTTGGCTCTGCAATTGTTTCAACAATTTTACCTAATATATGTAATCTACCATCTCTTGCTTGGTTTAAAGCTTTATCTAAAATTTCGTAAGATAATCCTTGTACTTTGATATCCATTTGACAAGCAGTAATACCATCAGCAGTACCACAAATTTTAAAGTCCATATCTCCTAAATGATCTTCATCACCTAAAATATCAGAAAGTACAGCATAGTTGTTTGGGTCTTTCTCATCAGAAATTAACCCCATTGCGATACCAGATACTGGTTTTTGAATTTTAACTCCAGCATCCATAAGTGCTAAAGTACCAGCACAAACAGTTGCCATTGAAGATGATCCATTTGATTCTAAAATATCCGAAACAATTCTTACTGTATAAGGATTGTCAGCAGGAATCATCTTTTTTAATGCTCTTTGTGCTAAGTTTCCGTGTCCGATTTCTCTTCTACTTACGTTAAATTTCATTCTAGCTTCTCCTGTAGAGAAAGGAGGGAAGTTGTAGTGTAAGTAGAAACTTTCATGTCCTTGATGGGTTACTCCATCTAAACGGTTTACATCAGTAGCTGAACCTAATGTTACAGTTGTTAATGATTGAGTTTCACCCCTTGTAAATACAGCTGATCCATGTGGGCTATATAAATAATCTACTTCACACCATATAGGTCTTATTTCAGTTGTTGCTCTTCCATCTAATCTCTTTCCTTTAGCTAACACCAGACTTCTTATCGCTTCTTTTTCAACATCATGGTAGTATACCCCAATTAATTTTGAATCATATTTTTCAACCTCATCTTCTGATAAGCTTGCAATCCAATCTGTTTTTACAGCTTTGAATTTAGTTGACCTTTCATCTTTACCTAAACCTTCCTCAGCTACAGCATAAACAGAATCATAAGTTTCTGCTTTAATTTTAGCTTTTAAATCTTCATCATGATTTTCATGACAGTATTCTCTTTTATCAGCTGAAACACCAACTTGAGCAGCTAATGCTAACTGTGCAGCACATTGTACTTTAATTGCTTCATGTCCAATTTTGATTGCTTCAATCATTTCAGCTTCTGAAACTTCACTCATTTCACCTTCAACCATCGCAACACTATCAGCTGATGCGCCAACCATAAGGTCAATATCTGCATTTTCTAAGTCAGCTGCTGATGGGTTAATTACATAACTTCCATTAATTCTTGCTACTCTACATTCTGAAATTGGTCCGTTAAACGGAATATCAGAAAGTGCAATTGCAGTAGAAGCAGCAAGTGCAGCTAAAGCATCAGGCTTTACATTTGGGTCATGTGAGTTTAATGATATCATAATTTGTACCTCAGCATGATAATCACTAGGAAACATAGGCCTTAATATTCTATCAACCAATCTCATTACCAATATTTCTTGGTCAGTTGGTCTTCCTTCTCTTTTTAAGAATCCTCCAGGGAATCTTCCATCAGCAGCAAATTTCTCTCTATAGTCTACTGTTAATGGTAAAAAATCTACTCCTTCTCTAGCTTCAAAACTAGAAACTACAGTTGCAAGCATATGAGTGTTACCCATTCTTAATTCAACTGAACCGTGTGCTTGTTTTGCTAATTTTCCTGTTGAGATAGAAATTTCTCTTCCATCTTCTAACGTAATAATTTGTTTTTCTTCTTTTATCATCTTGTCTTCTTTGTTTATAAATTAAAAAAGGCAATAAAACTATTGCCTTTTTTGAGTTTGTCTGTCTTTTTATTATCTTCTTAGACCTAAATCCTTAACTAACTTTCTATAAGCTAAGATGTCTTTTCCTTTTAAGTAGTCTAATAATTTTCTTCTTTTTCCAACCATTAATTGTAATGATCTTTGTGTTCCATAATCTTTACGGTTGCTTTTTAAGTGCTCAGTTAAATCAGATATTTTCTTAGTAAATAATGCTACTTGAGAGTAAACTGATCCTGAATCTTTGGCATCTTTACCAAATTCTTTGAAAATTTTTTCTTTTTTTTGTGTTGTTAAGCTCATGTTTTTCTTTTTAAAACCTCTTTATTTTATGGGCTGCAAATTTAGTAAAATATTTAATAAATTGCCTTTTTGATAATTTATTTATTTTTTGATAATTCTGAATAGTTGTGCAAGTTTTTCTTTTAATTCTTTTCTGTCAATAATCATATCAATAAAACCGTGTTCTTGTAAGAATTCTGATGTTTGGAATCCTTCAGGTAAATCTTTACCAATAGTTTCTTTAACTACTCTAGGCCCTGCAAATCCAATTAGTGCATTTGGCTCTGCTATATTCATATCTCCAAGCATTGAAAATGATGCAGTTGCTCCTCCAAAAGTAGGGTCGGTACATAATGAAATATAAGGTAACCCAGCTTTTCCAAGTTGTGCAAGTTTTGCTGATGTTTTTGCTAATTGCATTAATGATATTGCCGCTTCCATCATTCTTGCTCCACCTGATTTTGAGATAATAATCATTGGATGTTTGTTCTCTCTTGAATAGTCAATTGCTCTAGCAATTTTCTCTCCAACCACCGATCCCATTGATCCTCCAATAAATTTGAAATCCATACTTGCAATTACAACTGTTTCTCCTTTTAGTTTTCCATGTGCAGTTCTTACAGCATCTTTCAATCCTGTATTTTTCTGCATTGATTTTACTCTATCAGTATATTTTTTCTTGTCAGAAAACTTTAAAGGATCTAGTGAAGTCATGTTTGCATCAAGCTCAGTAAATGTGTTGTTATCAAATAATAATTCAAAATATTCTTTTGAGCCAATTCTAGAATGGTAATTACAATTAACACAACAATGAGAATTCTGTTGATGTTCTTCTGTAGTGATAATTCTTTTACACTTTGGACATTTGTACCAAAGCCCATCAGGAGTTTCTTTTTTCTGATGAGTTTCAGTAGTAATTCCTTCTTTTATTCTTTTAAACCAACCCATATTATGCGTTTGTATTTATGTTATTTAAATCATTAAATGATCTTGTTAATCTTGTTTTAAAAGTAAGCTCAGCCTCTCTTAAATATTTTCTAGGATCATAATACTTTTTATTTGGTTTTTCTTCTCCTTCAGGGTTTCCAATTTGAGTTTTTACATAATCATTTTTAGCTAAAAAGTAATCTCTTACTCCTTCAGTGAATCCCCATTGTAAATCAGTGTCAATGTTCATTTTGATTACACCATAGCCTATAGCTTCAGTAATTTCTGCTTTACTCGATCCTGAACCACCATGAAACACAAAATTAATTGGCTGCTTTTCAGTTCCAAATTTTTCTTCAATAAATTTTTGGGAATTATCAAGAATTTTTGGGGTCAGCACTACATTTCCTGGCTTGTATACTCCATGTACATTTCCAAAGGCAGCAGCAATAGTGAATTTATCACTTATTTTCATTAATTCTTCATAAGCATAAGCTACCTCTTCAGGTTGAGTGTATAGTTTAGAAACATCAATATCAGTGTTGTCAACTCCATCTTCTTCACCACCTGTAATTCCTAACTCAATTTCTAAAGTCATGTCAATAGCACTCATTCTTTTTAAGTACTGTTTACATAATTCAATATTTTCTTCTAAAGGTTCTTCCGATAAATCAATCATGTGAGAAGAATATAAAGGTTTTCCGTATGCTGCATAGAATTCTTCACCTGCTTCCAGTAGCCCATCAATCCAAGGTAATAATTTTTTTGCGGCATGGTCAGTATGTAAAATGATACTTGCTCCATAAAGTTCTGCCATCTGATGAACATGCATTGCTCCAGAAATTCCTCCTGCAATAGCTGCTTCATGATTTTCATTAGACAGCCCTTTTCCAGCATAAAAAACACAACCCCCATTTGAGAACTGAACTATAGAAGTTGAATTTAATTCTGCTGATGTTTCGAGAACAGCATTTACTGTACTTGTATTACTAACATTTACAGCTGGTAAAGCATATTTATTTAGTTTTGCATCTGCAAATACTTCTTGTAATTCTTCTCCTGTAAGTACTCCTGCTTTAAATTTAGACATTAGATTTTTTATTTTTAAATTTGGAAGAACAAAATTATAAGATTGTTGTTAATTTGAGCACGGATTTTACAATAATTTCATATTATTGATTATTAATAAGAAACAAAGCTAGTGATTACTAAAAATCAGATTAAATTTATAAAGAGTTTGTCTCTTAAAAAGAACAGAATAAAGGAGCAATTATTTATAGCTGAAGGGGAGAAGGTAGTTTCAGAACTATTAAGGTCAGATTTTGAAATTAAAAATATATATGCAACAAAAGAATGGAAAGTAAGTAATGATAATATTACTCAAATTAGTAATGCAGAGTTGCAAAGAATTAGCAACTTAAAATCTCCTAATAAGGTATTAGCAGTTGTTCAGTTTAAGATTCATAAAATTATAAAACATGACGGGATAACTCTTGTTTTAGACGATATAAATGATCCAGGAAATTTAGGTACAATCATTAGAATGTGTGACTGGTTTGGTGTAAAACAAATTATTTGTTCTAAAAATACGGTTGATATATTTAATCCTAAAGTTGTGCAATCTGCAATGGGTTCTGCATTTAGAGTGCAAGTTAATTATACTGACTTAGAAAATTATTTATCAGAGATTAAAACACCAATATATGGCGCTTTTATGGATGGTAAGAATCTAAAAGAAGTTAAGCTTCCTAAATCTGCTCATTTAGTATTGGGTAATGAAGCAAATGGAATTTCTGCTGAAATTAATAAATTAATTACAGATAAAGTTGCAATAAAAAATATTGGAAATAGTGCAGAATCATTAAATGTAGCGGTTGCTACTTCAATTTTATTGCATGTGTTTTGTGATTAATCTTTCCCAGATCTAAATTGCTCTTACCACCTCAATCCTTCCCAACCACATTCATTGCAAACATATCGTCTAGTATCAAACATTCTGAAAGTAAAATGGTGTATTAGTTGATCTTTTTGTGTTCTTCTAACTCTATTTAAAGCTGCATGGCAATCGGGGCAGTAATTATTGCAATTTCCATCAGATTGTTTTTTTCCTATTTCTAGCTGTCGCACAAATAATAATATTATAAGATACGCTATTAGTAGAAGGAATACTAATAAATATTGATCCATTAAGTGGTGGTTTTTTGATGTTACTACTTACTTTTCGTGAGCAATATTACAAAAATAATAGCAGTTTTTTTTATTTTAGCAAGAAATCTGCCCTCTCAGTGATAAAAAATGACAAATAATTAACTCATTAAAATGAAAACGAGTTTAATTTATTCAAAAGTAAACGAAAGCATCCAGCCGTTTGTTGTTAATCTGTTAAGTGATTGAGTGTAAACAGATTCGTCCTTTGAAAGCAAGTTAAGTAATCCGTAAGATAATTTTATTTGTGGAGAGAATTTAAAGTATTCTAAATAAAAATCTAAACCAAAACCAACTTCACCCATTAAATCATTTTTTTTCAATTTCACAATTTCCTGTCCTTCATCATCAATTTTATCTTGAGAAGCAATATCCATACTGTACTTTAATCCTCCAATTACATAAGTTCTGAAATTATTATATCTGGCAGATTTGTATTTAATGTAAATCGGAAAATCAATGAGTGTAGATTCTATTCTTTTGATGTGCTCATCATCTTTTTGCTGCTCATCTATAAATCCATAATATAAATGTCTTTCTCCAAAAACTAAAGTTGGAACAAATCTTAAATCTGTATATTTTCCAATTCTGAGGTTAGATACAATACCCAAATTAAATCCTTTTTGACTTTTTGAAAGAAGCGTTTTTAAAGTGTCATTTGTAATAGTATTCGAATTCTTCTGCATGTTAAAATTCAGATCATTTATTCCTAGCGTAAAACCAAAATGCAATTTTTTGTAATCGTATTGTATTAAGTTTTGTGCTCTTTTATTCCTTTGAGCTTTAGAGGAAAGTGTCCCTAAAAACAAGGCAAGTAAAAGGAAATATGTAGTGATTTTTTGCATCAGCCCCTTAACGAATTCTGTTTTATTTTATTGCAATATAAAGTGATACAATTCCAAATGTGAGAGGGATGTGCTTACAATCTTTAAACCCTACATTTTTAAGTTCAACAATAAACTTTTCTCCTGATGGAAAAGCATTAACAGATTCTGGTAGATAAGAATATGCTGATTTGTCCTTAGATATCCAAGCTCCTATAGTTGGCAAGACATGATGAAAATATAATTTATAGAATTGTTTTAATGGAAAATATTTTGGAGTAGAAGGCTCTAAAATTACTACTATTCCATCTTTATTTAAAACTCTTTTCATTTCTAATAACCCTTTATTAAGATTCTCAAAATTCCTAACTCCAAATCCTGCTGTTATAGCTTCAAACGTATTGTCATTAAAAGGTAAGCTCTCAGAGTCTGCTAATTGAAGAGAAATTCTGTTATTTAGGTTTTTCTTCCTTACTTTCTCAATCCCAACATTTAGCATTCCTTGTGAAATATCTATGCCAGTAATTTTTGCATCTGTATATTTTGCGGCACTTACTGCAAAATCTCCTGTTCCAGTTGCAATGTCAAGTATTGTTTTAGGATTATTTGTTAGCTTTTTAATTGCGATTTTACGCCAAACATTATCCATTCCTAATGATAATGAATGATTTAAAAAATCGTAACTATTAGCGATATTATCAAACATTTCAGAAACTTGTTTTTTCTTACTTTCTGAACTATTATAAGGTGTCACTTTTGACATTAATTAATATGTTTTTTTGCTTCAGTAAGCAATTTATATTTATTAATTGGCACTACTCCAACTTCCTCACAAACAATCCCTCCAGCTAGAGTAGAAAGAATTGAAAGTTGTGTGTAATCCATTTTTGAAGCAAGGCATAATGATGCTACAGATACTACTGTATCTCCAGCCCCAGAAACATCAATAATATTGCTTTTAAAAACTGGAGTGTGTGTAAATTTTTCTTCAGAATTTATACAAATACCTCTTTCAGATAAAGTCAGTAGAATTCCATTAGCATTTAGCTTTTCTCTTAATTCTGCTGATGCACTTTCAATTTCCGCTAAATTATCTGCATCAAACTCAATATTCATTCCAGCTTTTATCTCTGCTAAGTTTGGCTTAAATATGGTGCAGTTTTTATAGGAATTGAAGTTCTGTTTTTTAGGATCTACTATTGTAGGAATTCCTTTTTCATTTGCTATTGATATTACGCTTTCAATTACTTCAGGAGTAAGCACCCCTTTGTTGTAGTCTTGTAAAATAATAACATCAATATCAGTCATTAAACTTTCGGTAAGTTTCAAGAATTCTTTAGCTTGAATGATAGGGTGGGTTTCTTCCTCATCAATTCGTAATTGATGTTTGTTTTCAGCAATTACCCTAGTTTTTATAGTTGTTTTTCTTTTGTTATTAGCAAGAATTCCTCCTGTTGAAAGGTTTGATTCTTTCATTAATTCTTTAAATAAAATACCTCTATTTCCTGTACCTACTACTGAACAAAGTATAGGAGTTGCTCCAAGTGCTTTTAGGTTAAGCGCAACATTGGCTGCTCCACCTAAACGGTTTTCGTGTTTTTTAACTTCCACAACAGGAACAGGCGCTTCTGGAGACATTCTATTTATTTCTCCCCACATATAGGCATCAATCATAGCATCACCTACAATAAGGACTTTTTTATTGTTAAACCCCTGAAATAATGTTTTTAAATCCATTAGCTTAATTTTGCTAATTGTTGTTTAATTCTTCCCATTGCCTCTATCAATTTTTCATCTGCTGCTGCATACGAAATTCTAACACATTCAGGGTTACCAAAGGCATCACCAGCTACAAAAGCAACATGGCAATTGTTTAGTAAATACATACAAAAATCATTTGCATTGTTAATGGTATTATTTCCATCAGATTTTCCAAAATAATGACTGACATCAGGAAAAACATAAAACGCTCCTTGTGGAATGTTACACTTAATTCCTTCAATAGTATTTAGTTCATTCAATATCATATCTCTCCTTTTTAGGAAAGTAGCTTTCATATCAGCAGTAACTTCTTTAGGATCAGCATGAATAGCTGTTTCAGCAGCTTTTTGTGCAATAGCACAAGTTGCTGAAGTTATTTGACCTTGAATTTTATTACAAGCTTTTGCTATCCAAAGTGGTGCGCCAATAAAACCAACACGCCAACCTGTCATAGCATATCCTTTACTTACTCCATTTACAGTGACCGTTCTTTCTTTCATACTAGGGATTGTTCCCATTGAAAAGTGTCCTTCAGTAAAATTGATATGCTCATAAATTTCATCAGCAATAATATAAATATTAGGATATTTTTCTAACATCTTTGCAATCGCTTCTAATTCCTGTTTTGTGTAAACCGTTCCGCTTGGGTTACAAGGTGAACTGAACATCAAAAGTTTTGTGTTGGGTGTAATTGCCGCCTCCAACTCTTCAGGTGTAACCTTGAAGTCAGTAGCAATAGTTGAAGGCACTTCAACAGGAACACCTTCAGCCAGCTTTATGATTTCAGCATAACTCACCCAGTAAGGACAAGGTAAAAGCACCTCATCACCAGGGTTTAGTAAACTCAAACATACATTGGCAAGCGACTGCTTTGCTCCAGTAGAAGTTACAATTTGATCAGCTGTAAATTCTAAATTATTATCTCTTTTGAATTTGGAGACAATAGCGTTTCTTAACTCAGGTAAACCAGGAACTGGTGTGTAGTGCGAGAAATTATCATCAATTGCTTTTTTGGCTGCTTCTTTTATGAAATCAGGTGTGTCAAAATCGGGTTCTCCAAGGCTTAAGGCAATTACATCATGCCCTTTAGCTTTCAGCTCTCTACTCATTCGTGCCATTGCTAGGGTTGCTGATTCTGCAAGGCGATTTAGCCTATCTGATACTTTTGTCATGCTTTTTTATTGTATTTTTTTAGAGGTGGCAAATATAGGAAATAGTTGTTGGTTGGTTTTACTAGTTGTTTGATTTTGTTTTCTATTTATAAATTTGTAGTTTTGAAGCATGAAAAAGATGATTTTAATCCTTATTTTGGTAATTATTTGCACTACAATTACTAAAGCTCAAAAAGTATTCTCAGTTGAATATGCAAGCCAAGCTGATATTAAAGTATTTGTTGCTGACTATGAAAGTAGAGCTGATTTATCTGTTTATAAGGTTGATTACGAAAGCCGAGCAGGAAAGAATGACGGGAATTGGTTTTTTGTAGATTATGCGAGTAGGGCAGATAAGAAAATCTTCTTTGTGGAATATGCTTCACAAGCTGATGTAATTATTTTTTTTGCTGATTATAGCAGTAGGGCAGGATGGAAGAAGAAAGAGAAAATGCATTTGTTTTATTAACAATAAACTAAGATTATGAGAAAACTACTACTTATATTAATTGCAATTAGTTGTTTATTGCCAAGAAATTTACATGCTCAGAATAATGAAAATGCAGCTATTGCTGGTGCAGCTATAGGAGCTCTTGTTGGTGCAGCAATACAAATACAGTTATTAAAAGAACAAGTTGAGCTTGAAGCAACTCAATATATTTTGAATAATTTTCCAGAATATAACCAGTTTGAACTTAAGACACTTGATTTTGATGGAAAAAAACTAAAGGATATGTCTTCAACATCAGTAATTACTTTTAAAATGACTGAATTTGATATTAATGGTGATGGACAGTCAGCTATTTCTAGTAAGAACACATTATTAGGAAAAAGGATGGTTTTATTTGCTTTTAAGTCATGGTTGGGTTAATGAGTATGGGTTAAATATTAATAGGATTCAATGGTATTTAATTAGTGCTGATGAATGGTTAAATATGATGACGGCATGTAAAAGTTGCCTCAGAAGAAGATGATGAAATAAAGATTAAAAAGACTTTTAAAGAAGGAAGAGTAGTAAATAAAGGAGTAAAAGCAAAAAAATCTAAGGATGATATAAATTTTTATAGAATAGGAGGCGATATGTATCTTGTGACTGATTATTCCGATAAATTTAGATTTGTTTATAATGAACGGTCTTTTGGGATGTTTCTTAAAAAAACAAAAGACTTAGTGCAAATAGGTAGAAATGATTTAATTAAAATACATAAATTCATTTTTGAAGATTAATTATTGAAAAAAAAGACCACAATATAAGGGATCTTTTACTTTGTAGCGGGGAGCACAAAAAAAACAAACTCTTTTAAAAGCTATTTAATAACTGATAAATTGTTTTTCCATCTTTCAATTCCTTTTCAAGAACTTTAATTTTTCCTTCAGATAGAAAAGATTTGTATTTTTTTATTCCTAATTCTTCTTTTATTCTTTCGTGTAAGCAATAAATGTTTTGCTTTTCTCTGTTCTTCATCTTCCATCCACTAGCATTCATTTGTGAATCATAAGTAGTAATGGTATCACAAATTTCATCAATACCTGTATTTTCTAAAGCAGAACACGTACTCACCTGAGGTGTCCAACCATTTTTCATAGGTGGGAAGAGGTGTAAAGCACTTTTGTATTCTAATGCAGCATTTTTTGATTTTTGCAAATTATCGCCATCAGCTTTAGTAATTATTAAAGCATCAGCCAACTCCATAATTCCTCTTTTTATACCTTGTAATTCATCACCAGCACCTGCTAGCATCAACAGTAAAAAGAAATCCACTAAATTACTTACAGTAGTTTCGCTTTGGCCAACACCAACTGTTTCAATAAGGATAATTTCAAAGCCTGCTGCTTCACATAAAATAATGCTTTCTCTGGTTTTATTAGCAACACCTCCTAAAGTTCCACTAGTTGGGCTAGGGCGGATAAAAGCATATTCATCAGCTGCTAGTTCATGCATACGACTTTTATCACCTAATATGCTACCATGGGTTCTTTTGCTTGTTGGGTCAATAGCCAATACAGCTACTTTCATTCCTTGGCTAGTAAGAAGTTTTCCAAAGGATTCAATAAAAGTGCTTTTTCCAACTCCTGGGACTCCTGTAACCCCAATGCGTATAGAATTCCCACTATGGGGTAAACAACTTGTAATCAAATCTTGGGCTTGTTTTTCATGCTCAGGCAAAGTGCTTTCTAATAGGGTAATCCCTTGCCCTAAAGCAGTTCGGTTTCCTTCAATTATTTGCTGAGAAAGTCCCATTATTTTACGGCTATAACCGATATTTCTACATTTACATTTTTAGGTAATACCGATACTTGTACTGCCTCACGAGCTGGAGGGAACTCTCCAAAACTTTTAGCATATACTTCATTTATGGCTGCATAGTCGTTCATATCTTTCATGAAGATAGAGCATTTAACTACATGACTAAAGTCCATATCTGCTGCAGTAAGTACTGCTGATATATTCTGCATTACTTGATTTGTTTCAGCTGTAATGTTATCCATTACTAAGTTTCCTGTAGCAGGGTTTATTGCAATCTGACCAGAGCAATAAAGCGTATTATTACTCAATATAGCTTGGCTATAAGGCCCAATTGCTGCAGGAGCATTTTTAGTTGATATTACTTTTTTCATGTTATTTGTTTCTGTGTCCAAATATAGCACTTCCTACACGAATCATAGTACTACCTTGTTCAATTGCTAAATTATAATCCCCACTCATCCCCATAGATAGGGTAGTGATGTGGTCATTTTTTATACTATCAAATACAGTTTTAAGGCTTTTGAATTCTTGTGATAATTGCTGAGTCTCATCTGTAAAGGTTGCCATACCCATCAATCCTACAATTTTGATGTTCTCAAATTCTTCAGCTTGATTTAAAGCACTCTTTACTTCATTAATTCCAAAACCAAATTTACTACTTTCAGTAGCGATATGAACTTGTAAAAGGCAGTCAATTATTCTATTGTTTTGTTTAGCTCGTTTATTTATTTCCTTCAATAATTTTAGGCTATCCACCCCATGAATTAGAGAGACAAAAGGAGTAATAAATTTTACTTTATTCGTTTGCAGATGCCCAATCATGTGCCAAGCGATATCCTTGGGTAATTCCTCAGCCTTTTGCGCTAATTCTTGTGCTTTATTTTCTCCAAATATTCTTTGTCCTGCTTGGTAAGCCTCAAGTATAGCGGTATTGGGTTTCGTTTTGGAAACAGCAACTAATGCTACCTCTTTTGGTAAACTACTTGTTATTGCTTTTAAGTTACTAGCAATTGTCATTAGTCCAGTGGATAAATAATTAACCCTGAGCGTAATTTCGGTTCAATATAAGTGCTTTTTGGTGGCATGCTCAAGTTGTTGTCTGCTACTTCTTTTAACGCGTTTATAGGAATAGGCTTTAGAATAAAAGCTACTGCAAATTCTCCAGAATCTACTTTGTTCTTAATTTCGGATAGAGGAGTTGTTCCTGCTTCAAATACTATGTTTTTATCCGTTTTCTCATCTTTAATATTAAGGATTGGTGCTAATATGTTATTCGACAATATAGCTGGATCCAACTTGCTTACACAATCTTGTTTTACTGTGCTGGCTATTGCAATTAAGGAATACCAATCACCACTTAAGTACATTGATATTTCATCCGTCAAAGTAGGGGAGTAAATTGTATTCCCTTTTTTTGTTACCGTATATGATTTATCAATTTCAGCAATTAATTCTGAAGCATTTAATCCATTAGTATGTTTCACTAATCGGTTAAAATTAATGATATTCAGTTGGTTTTCATCAATCAAGAAACTCATAAAATACTGACTGTTTTCTTTATTGCTTGTTTCTGATAATAGAGCAGAAGAAGCTGACCTATGATGCCCATCTGCAATATATAAATTATCAATTGTGGCAAAAGCATTTGTAATGGTATCAATGTCATCCGTAATATTGACTAACCATAGTTTATGACCTACTTTATTAGTTGTAGTAAACTCATATTCAGCTCTAGTTCCTTTGTACTGCTGAATAACAGCTGTTATAGTTGTATTTTCTTTATGACACAATAAAACAGGCTCTGCATTAAACCCAGTAGTGTCCAAGTAGCTTTTAAACATTTCTTCCCTAGCAGTAAGCGTATGTTCGTGCTTTTTTATATTACCATTTAAATAATCAGCCACAGCAGTAGCTCCAATTATTCCTTCAAATGTATGGTGTCCGTGTATTTGCTGATAAACATAAAAAGATTCAGAAGGTTCAGTTATTAAGAAATCAGCCTCTTTAAATTTGTTAAATTTTTCTTTTACAGCTTTAAATTTCTCTACTCCTTTCAATTTTATTTTATCCTTATAATCTGGATTAATAATGTGTAAAAAAGTAAAAGGGTTGTGTTCTAATTTTTCCTTTAAAGTTTCATCAGAATAAGATAAATAGGAGCGAGAAGCTACTAAATTTGCTTTATCTCTTGTTGGACGAATGGCTTTAAATGAGCGAACAATAGCCATTTTTATTTATTAAAATGAGTTGCAATTTGATCAGCCAATTCTGTTCCAATTCTATCTTGTGCTTCTTTTGTTGCCGCACCAATATGTGGCGTAAGTGAAATTGCATTATGCATGCAAATATGTATACTTGGTGTTGGTTCATTGTCAAATACATCCAATCCAGCATAAGCTAGTTTTTCTTTATCCAAAGCAAACATTAAGGCAGTTTCGTCAATTACACCACCTCTAGCAGCATTCACAATTCCAGCACCAGTTTTCATCATTCCTATTTCTTCAGCACCAATTACAGCCTTATCTCCAATTTTAGGAATATGTAACGTAATAAAGTCAGAATTTGAAAGGACTTCTTTTAAGCTTTCAGTTTCAATAGTAAATGATTTTTTATCTCCATTAAAAAAGTTTAAAGTAATGTTTACTTCCTCAATAAATTTATCGTGTGTAATAACCTTCATTCCAAGACCAATCGCTCTTTTAGCAACTTCTTGTCCTATACGACCAAAACCAATAATTCCTAAGGTCTTTCCTGCAAGTTCTCTACCATTAGCGTAGGACTTTTTTAAGCCTTTAAAATCCGCATCTCCACTTAATGGCATTTGACGATTACTATCAAATAAGTAACGCACCATTCCAAATAAATGTGCAAAAACAAGTTCAGCTACTGATGCTGATGAGGCTGCAGGAGTATTAATTACATTAATTCCTTTTTCACGGGCATAGTCCACATCAATGTTATCCATTCCTACACCTCCTCTTCCTACTATTTTAAGGTGAGGACAAGCATCAATTAAGTCTTTACGGACAGTAGTAGCGCTTCTAACTAATAGTACTTCATAGTTTTCAGTATTAATAATATTTATTAAATCCTCTTGAGCTACTTTTTCAGTAATTACTTCAAATCCTTTTGCGGTTAAAGCATCAATCCCAGCTTGTGAGATTCCGTCATTTGCTAATATCTTAGTCATCTTAATTTTGTTCTAATTTTTTCATTACATCTACTAATACTTGTACGCTTTCAATTGGCAATGCATTGTAGATGGATGCTCTATAACCTCCAACTGATCTATGTCCTTTTATACCGCTTATTCCTGCTGCATTCCACATAGTGTTGAAAGCTTCTTCTTCGCTGCTATCGGTTAATAAGAAACAAACATTCATATTTGAACGATCTTCCTTTGCAGCTGTTCCTTCAAACAAAGGGTTTCTATCAATTTCACCATATAATAAATCAGCTTTATCTTGATTCATATTTTCAATTACCTCTACACCTCCTAGGTCTTTTAACCATTGTAAAGTAAGCATAGATACATAAATAGGGAATACAGGAGGAGTGTTAAACATACTATCCTTACTGATGTGCGTATTGTAATCTAACATAGTTGGGATATTTCTTCCTGTGTTACCTAAAATTTCATCTTTAACAATTACTAAAGTTGTTCCTGCAGGCCCAATATTTTTTTGTGCCCCTGCATAGATGACATCAAACTTACTAACTTCTACTTTCCTGCTGAAGATATCTGAACTCATATCACAAACCATAAGGGTAGGACAGTGCGGAAATTCTTTCATTTGTGTTCCGTAAATTGTATTATTGGAAGTACAGTGAAAGTAATCTACATCACTAGGGATTGTATATCCTTTAGGGATGTAATTGTAATTTTTGTCAGAAGAATCACCTAATACTATTGCTTCCCCTAAACTATTGGCTTCAGTAATTGCTTTTTTTGCCCATGCCCCAGTATTAGTATAAGCAGCTTTTCCATCTACTTTCATTAGGTTCATGGCTACCATTAGAAATTCCATACTTGCCCCACCTTGTAAGAAAAGAACTGAATGTCCTTTAGGAACATTTAAGAGCTCTTTTACCAAAGCGATAGCCTTATCCATAACAGCAACAAAAGGTTTGCTTCTGTGTGAAATTTCAATTAAGGATAAATTATCATCATTAAAATTAAGTACAGCTGCTGAGGCTTGTTTTAAAACTTCTTGTGGTAGTATGCAAGGTCCTGCTGAGAAATTGTGTCTTTTCATTATTATTTTATTCTTTCTAAATAAGCTCCTTTTTCAGTATCAATTTTAATATTATCACCTTCATTGATAAACAATGGAACATTTATTGTTGCACCACTTTCAGTAGTTGCTGGTTTAGTTGCATTTGTTGCCGTATTTCCTTTTACACCTGGTTCAGTAAATGTAATTTCTAAAACAACATGAGAAGGGACTTGTGCTGATAAAGGCATACCCTCATCAGCATGAAAAAGGACCTCAACTGTTGCGCCTTCTTTTAGGAATTGTACATTGTCAATGAAATCTTTTTGCATCATAATTTGTTCGTAATCATCATTATTCATCAAATGATAATCATTGCCCTCAGCATATAAGAATTGATATTTTCTATTTTCTACTCTTATTACATCAATTTTAACACCTGAAGTAAAAGTATTATCTAGTAGTCTACCTGTAGTTAAATTTCTAATTTTTGTACGTACAAATGCAGGTCCTTTTCCTGGTTTTACATGCAGGAAAGATTCAATTTTCCATGGGTCTCCATTGTGATTAAAACATAACCCATTTCTAAAGTCTGCTGTAGTTGCCATAGTTTTTATTTTTGATTATAACCTTTCATAATTCCTCTTCCTGAATTCTGCACAAAAGAAATGATTTCATCTCGTTCTGGTGAGGCATTTATTTCAGTTTCAATTTTTAATAATGCTTGCGTATTGTTATTATTATTCTGGAATAAAATTCTAAAAATTGCTTGAATCTCTTTTATTTTATCATCAGAAAACCCTCTTCTTCTTAAGCCAATAGAGTTAATTCCTACAAATGATAAGGGCTCACGAGCTGCTTTTATATAAGGAGGAACATCTTTTCTTACTAAGGATCCTCCAGAAACCATTGCATGTTTTCCTACAGATACAAATTGATGAATTGCAGAGAGTCCTCCAATAATTGCATAATCACCTATTGTAACATGCCCACCTAAAGCAACTGAATTTACAATTACACAATTATCACCAATTACACAGTCATGTGCAATGTGGGCGTAAGCCATGATTAAGCAATTATTTCCAACTATAGTTTTTCCACTAGCTGATGTTCCTCTATTAATAGTAGCACATTCTCTAATTGTACAATTATCTCCAATTATCGTTAATGATTTTTCTCCTTCAAATTTTAAATCCTGAGGGATAGCAGAAATTACTGCACCAGGAAAAATTCTGCAATTTTTTCCAATTCGAGCCCCTTCCATTATTGTAACATTACTTCCTATCCAAGTTCCACTACCAATTTCTACATCTTTTTCAATAGTAACAAATGGTTCAATTACAACATTTCTTGCTATTTTAGAATCGGTATGTATAAAAGCTAATGGCTGATGCATAATATTATTTTTTAGGTGCTATTTGTGCTAATAAATCTCCTTCTACAACAATTTTCCCATTAACAAAACCTTTACCATGCATGTGGCAAAGTCCTCTTCTGATAGGAGAAATTAAATTTAATCTGAAAATAATTGTATCTCCAGGCACTACTTTTTTCTTGAATTTTGCATTATCAATTTTCATAAAGAAAGTCAAATAATCCTCAGGATTTTCTACCGTACTTAAAATTAAAACCCCACCTGCTTGAGCCATAGTTTCCAATTGTAAAACTCCAGGCATTACTGGCTCTCCTGGGAAATGACCTTTAAAATAATCTTCATCCGTTGTTACATATTTTACTCCTACAATAGAGTCCTTTTGTATTTCTCTAATTTCATCAAGAAATAAGAATGGTTCTCTATGAGGTAAAATTGTTTTAATTTTTTCCTTGTTATATATTGGAGCTTCATCAAAATTGATTTCTGGTGCAGTTTTATTCATATCTTCAATCATTATTTGCTTTAATTTTTTAGCAAAATTAGTATTATTTTTATGACCTGGTTTAGTTGCAGTAATTTTTCCTTTGATAGATTTTCCTACCAATGACAGGTCGCCTATTATATCTAGCAGCTTGTGTCTTGCGGGTTCGTTTTGATGTCTTAAAGTTAAGTTGTTAAGATATCCTTTTTTATTAACTGTAATTTCAGTTCTATTAAATGCCATTCCAAGCTTAGCAAGTTTCTCTTTTGGTATTTCATTTTCAACAACAATAATTGCATTATTTACATCACCACCTTTTATTAAGTTACTGTCTAATAAAACCTCAAGTTCATGTAAAAAACAGAATGTTCTGCTTGCGGAAATTTCAGTATTAAAATCTGTGATCGAATCTAAAGAAGCATTTTGAACTCCTAAGGTTTCTGAATTATAATCAATCTCTACATCAATTTGATATTCATCAGAAGGAGTAGCGATTAGGGTTGTTCCAGTTTCTTTATCAGTGTATGAAATTTTTCTTTTTATTTCAAAGAAATGTTTTTTTACATTAAGAGTTCGAATTCCTGCTTTTTCAATGAGAATTGCAAAATCCTTTGCACTGCCATCTAAGATAGGAATCTCAATATTATCAACTTCAATAATGAGATTATCAATTTCAGCACCAACAACAGCTGCTAAAACATGTTCAACAGTATTTATTTCAGCATTTTCTTTTTTAAGCCCAGTACTTCTATCAGTAGAAAATACATTATCAATATCAGCCTTTATTGCTGGATTTTCTTCAAGATCAGTACGGATAAATCTAATTCCTGTATTTGCCTCAGCAGGAACAAGAGTCATATTTGTAAAAACTCCAGTGTGAATTCCAACTCCTGAAATAGAAACGCTATTTTGAATGGTTTTTTGCAGTTTAGGAGTCATTTTCTTTTTTCAGTTTATTGAGCATTTGATACATCTGTGGTAACTTTTTAAAGATAATATATGCCCTTTGATAATCTCTAATATCAAAAGCCATTGGTCCTTGAACTATTGCTCCTTTCTCTTTAATACTTGAAGCAATCCCACTTTGTCCAGCAATTTTTACTTCATCAGCAATTGTAAGATGTCCAGATACTGCAACTTGCCCACCAATCATACAATTTTTTCCAATTTTTGATGAGCCAGCAACTCCAGCTTGTGCAGCAATTACTGTATTTTCTCCAACATCTACATTATGAGCAATTTGTATTAAATTATCAAGTTTTACTCCCTCCCCAATTTTTGTAGATCCCATTGTAGCTCTATCAATAGTAGTATTTGCTCCAATTTCTACATCATCAGCAATTTCCACATTACCAATCTGACTAATTTTGTTGTAATTATTATTATCATCAGGTGCAAAACCAAAACCATCTGATCCAATCACAACTCCAGAATGAATGATGTTATCCTTTCCAACTTTACAATCATGATAGACTGATACATTTGGAAAAATAATAGTGTTTTCTGAAATACTAACATTCTCACCAATATAACAATTCGGGTAAATCTTTACATTTTTTCCAATTGTCACTCCCTCACAAATAGTTGTAAAAGCACCAATATAAACATCATTAGCAATTGATGTTTCTTTGCAGATATCAGCTTTGTTTGATAGGCCAACTTTATTGAACTTTATTTTGTTGTAAATCTGTAATAATTTACTAAATGATGTGTAAGCATCTTCAACTTTTATTAAAGTAGCATTTATTGTGTTTTCAGCAGTAAATGAGTTATTTACAATTACAACAGATGCATTAGTAGTGTAAATGTAAGGAGTGTATTTTTCATTTGCTAAAAAGCATAAATCCCCATGGCACCCGTCTTCAATTTTAGCAACTGAATTTACTTCAATACTCCCATTTCCCTCAATGTTTCCGTTAAGTAAATCAGCAATTTGTTGAGCAGTAAATTTCATTTGGCGAATTTAATAATTTTAATCGTTTTAGATGTTAAAATTAAATCTTGTTAGGATAGCATAAAAAGTGTTTGTTTACCGTTTTGTTTAAAGCATCAATATTGAATTGATCTGATGCTGAAGTAATGTCAATTACGTCTCCATTTTTCATTAAAATATTGATGTTAGATTTGTCAATATTGTAAGTGTTATTACTAACTTTATCAGTAAAAATAAAGTAATTTACTTCTTCTGATGAAATATTATTTTTTTTAAGAAGTTCCATTTCTTTTTCTTTTATTTCGGACTCAATAAAGGAGTTTTTTTGAACTTTAATTTTAAGAATATTTCTATTTAGAATCATCTCAGATAAATTTGAAAGCACAAAATCCTCCTCTTTTTTCCAATATTTTAAACAAATAAAAATGTCGTTATCATCAAGTTCAGCAAAATTCTCAAGAAGATTATTATCATTTTCAAAATCAGAGATACTAAAATTGCTTTTTAAGAATAATGAAAGTGTCGGAGTTGCAAAAATATCATGATTATTCATCATTAAATATTTAGCTCTTTTAAGTACTTTAATTAACATATTTTCAGCTGCAACAACAGTTTTGTGCAAATAAACCTGCCAATACATTAGCCTTCTTGCAATCAAGAATTTTTCAATAGAATAGATTCCTTTTTCCTCGACTACAAGTTTATCATCAACAACATCAAGCATATTAATGATTCGTTCTGTCCCGATATTTCCTTCAGTAACTCCAGAAAAGAAACTATCTCTTTTCAAGTAGTCAAGCCTATCCATATCCAATTGAGAGGAAACTAGCTGGTGTAAGAATTTCTTTGGATGTTTATTATTAAAAATTTCAATAGCTAAAGATAATTTTCCATTAAATTGTTCGTTTAACTTGTGCATGAAAAGAGAAGAAAGGTGCTCGTGTGAGACATTAGAGACAATTGAATTTTCAAGCGCATGAGAGAATGGTCCGTGACCGATATCATGCAAAAGAATAGCAATTTTTAGCGCTTCTGATTCTTCATTGGTAATAACATGTCCCTTTTGTTTAATCTGAATTATGGCTTTGCTCATTAAATGCAAACAGCCAATTGCATGATGAAAACGAGTGTGATGAGCTCCAGGATAAACAAGATAAGATAGTCCTAATTGAGATATTTTTCGTAATCTTTGGAAAAAAGGATGGTCAATTAGATCTGTAATTATCCCATTTTCTAGAGTTACAAATCCGTAAATAGGGTCATTAATTATTTTATCTTTTTTTTTGGAAAGCATATAGGCAAATAACGGATTTTTTTTAATTTTTGTAAAACTTAAAGCAATAAAATATGATAAAGATACTTTGGGCAGATGATGAGATAGATTTATTAAAACCTCATATTATTTATTTGGAAGGAAAAGGCTATGATTTGACACCTGCTAAAAGTGGAGATGAGGCTTTAGATATACTAGAAGTGAAGAAATTTGATCTTATCTTTTTAGATGAAAATATGCCAGGACTTTCAGGATTAGAAACACTAACTATTCTTAAAGAAAAATACCCAAATACTCCTGTAATTATGATTACAAAAAGTGAGGAAGAAAGTATAATGGAAGAGGCAATTGGCTCAAAAATTGCTGATTATTTAATTAAACCAGTAAAACCTAGTCAGATTTTATTAGCAATAAAAAAGAATATTGATACTAATAGATTGGTAGAAGAAAAGACTACTTCCAATTATCAGCAAGAATTTAGAAATATTAGTATGAAATTAGCTTCTTCAATGAATAAAGAGGAGTGGTATGAAATATTTAAAAAATTGACTTATTGGGAACTAGAGCTGGAAAAATCGGGAGATGAGAGTGTTGAACAAATTCTTGTAATGCAAAAAACAGAAGCCAATTCTCAGTTTTTCAGATTTATTAAAAACAATTATCAAGATTGGATAAAAGGAGAGGATGCGCCTTTAATGTCTCATAATATTATCAGAAAAAAAGTTGTGCCTCATATGAGTGAAGCTAAGCCAACTTACATGATAGTAATTGATAATTTAAGATACGATCAATGGAAAATTATTGAACCTTCAATCTTAAAAGATTTTGAAGTTATAAAAGATGAGATGTATACTAGTATTTTACCTACTGCAACTCAATATGCTCGTAATGCTATATTTTGTGGAATGTTACCATCTGAAATTCAGAAAAGGTTTCCTGATATGTGGAAGAATGATGAAGATGAAGGTGGGAAAAATATGTTTGAAGAGGAATTTCTTTTAGATAATTTGCAGAGACTAGGAAAGGGAGCGTCAAAAGCATCTTATACAAAAATAACAAATCTTGATTTTGGAAGAAGAGTAGTGAATAAAATTCCAAATATGAGAACTAATTCATTGAATGTGATAGTTTATAATTTTGTGGATATGTTATCTCATGCTCGTACCGACATGAAGGTGATAAAAGAATTAGCTGATGATGATGCTGCTTATCGTTCTTTAACCGCTTCATGGTTTGATCATTCTCCATTAAAAGATATTTTAAAACAGATTGCCAAGCAGCAAGAAGCAAATTTAATTATCACTACTGATCATGGGACAATAAATGTAAATAAACCTTCCAAAGTTATTGGAGATAGAAATGTAAATGCTAATTTAAGGTACAAGCAAGGAAGAAATTTGAATTATAAGAAATCTGATGTTTTTGAGATGGAAAAACCATCGGATTTTTATTTGCCAATCCAAAATGTGAGTAGTAAATATATTTTTGCAAAAGAGGATATGTATTTTGTATATCAAAACAATTACAATCAATTTGTTAAGTTTTATAAAAACACTTACCAGCATGGTGGAGTTTCAATGGAAGAGATGATAATTCCCATAATTACTTTAAAAACTAAATTATGAGTTTTACACTTATTGTTGATGATTTAGAACAACTTCCTAAAATTGTAAAAGAATTTCTGAAACGAACTTCACTTCATAAGAAGTTCGTTTTTTATGCTGAAATGGGAGTAGGAAAAACAACTCTAATAAAAGAACTATCTTTGCAGTTAGGAGTGAATGATGTTGTAAGTAGTCCTACTTTTTCAATTGTTAATGAATATCTAACAAAAGAAAATTGTAAAATATATCATTTTGATTTTTACAGATTAGAAGATGAGCAAGAGGTATTTGATATGGGATATGAAGAATATTTTTTTAGTGATTCTTATTGTTTTATTGAATGGCCTGAGAAAATCCCTAACTTGATAGAAGATGATATGATAGTTGTAAAGATGCATCTTGATGGAAATAAGAGAGTGATTAATGTATTAATTTAGTTATGGCAAAAGAAAAAATATTCAGTTCGTTTGGTTTGATGCCAAAAGAAGAAATGCTAGAAGTTAAACCAAACTTTAAGCAACTTCAAATTGGTATTCCTAAGGAATCATCATTTCAGGAAAACCGAGTAAGTTTAACTCCTGATTCTGTTGGTTTATTAGTGGCTAACGGACACAGTGTAATTATTGAACAAGGAGCTGGAGAAGCAGCAAATTTTTCTGATAAACAATATGCTGATAAAGGAGCAGAAATTGCTTTCTCCAAAGATGATGTTTTTAAGGCAATGTTTATTCTTAAAATTGAACCTCCTACAAAATCAGAATTAGAACTGATGCACAAAGGACAGGAATTAATTTCTGCAGTTCAAATGAGCACGCAATCAGCAGAATATTTTAAAACCCTAAATAAAAAAAATATTACAGCTTTTGGTTTTGAGTTTATTAAAGATAATCAAGATAAATTGCCTATTGTAAGGAGTATGAGTGAAATTGCTGGTAGCACTTCATTATTAATTGCCGGTGAGTATTTATCTAATGTAAATAATGGAAAAGGATTGATGCTTGGTGGGATTTCAGGGATAATGCCAACAAATGTTCTAGTAGTAGGTGCAGGAACTGTTGGAGAATATGCTTGTAGAACCGCTATGGGACTAGGTTCATCAGTTATAGTTTTTGATAATTCAGTTTCAAAATTAAGAAGGTTGCAAAACAATATCAATCAGAGAGTGAGTACATCTTCAATCCAGCCAAAGGCTTTAATGAAAGCTTTGAGAAGAGCAGATGTTGTAATATCTGCATTGCGAATTGGAGATGGAAGAGTGCCTTGTATTGTAAGTGAAGAAATGGTTCAGCAGATGAAAAAAGGAGCTGTTGTAATTGATGTAAGTATTGATCAAGGAGGTAGTTTTGAAACTTCTGAGGTTACTACTCATAAGAAACCTACTTTTATAAAGCATGATGTTGTTCATTATTGTGTTCCAAATATTGCATCAAGAGTTTCTCGTACAGCATCAATGGCAATTAGTAATATTTTAACTCCTATTTTACTTAGAATATCAGAAGAAGGTGGAGTAGAAAATACGATAAGAAAACATGAATTTTTGCGTAAAGGTATTTATGCTTACAAAGGAAGTAACACGAATGAAGTTTTAAGTAGGAATTTTAAAATTCCGTTTAAGGATCTAGAACTAATAATGGCAACAAGATAATACTATGAAAAGAAGACTTTTATTTTTTGGATTTGGAGCATTAATCAGTATTTTCTTCCTTTCAATGGGGCCAGAAAACAGATTAAAAGATACCTTTTATGCATACATGGATTACTTTGATATGGATAAGAGAGTAATTACACATCTTTATCCTAATACTACTGATACTAATGGAAATGTAATTGCAATAGCAACTGATTTCACTACTCAGGCTGAGTGTCAATTAGTGTATTATAATATGACAAAAGAAGATGTACTTACTGTATTAGAAGATGGAGAGGTGAATTTTGATTTATCAGATGAAGATGGAGAGCCTTGCCAATATTATGTAATTGAAAACTCAGTAAAAGGATTTGATTTAGCAGTTACTTTTGAGCTTTGTTATTATGATGATAAAAGCGTAAAAGTGATGAGTTTTAAAGCTAATAATGAAGAGGAAGTTTGTAATTTTTAAGCGTTTCTCCTCCTTTTTTTCTCTTCAATGATATTTGTGAGTTCACGCCCCATTTGCCCTGCAATAGAAGTATTTTCTTCTGCTCGTCTTATTAGATAAGAAAGGACATCTTTTACTGGCCCGTAAGGAACATATTTTACTACATTAAACCCTTCTTTAGCAGCATTATATGAGATATGATCACTCATTCCTAATAGTTGAGAGAAATACACTCTTTTATCATCTTTTGAGATGTTGTGTTTGTTAAGTAGTTCCACCAAAAGAGCTGAACTTTCTTCATTATGTGTTCCTGCACAAACTGACACAAAATCAATATTTTCAATGCAAAGCGTAAGGGCTTTGTTGTAATCAATATCAGTATTTTCTTTAATAGTATGTACTGGGCAATTATATCCTTTTTCTTTTGCTCTTTCAATTTCTTGTTCATGGTAAGCACCCCTTACAAGCTTTAGTCCTACAAAGAATTTTTCTTCTGCTGCTAGTTTGAAGAGCATTTCTAAATGATCAACTCTATCATTTCTGTAAAGCTGTAAAGTATTATAAATCCAAGCTTCATTTTTATTGAATTTTTGCATCATTTTTATTGCAATATCATCTATTGCACCTTGTATCCAACTTTCTTCAGCATCAATAAATAAAGGTACTTTATTGTCGCTTGCAGTTTGGCAGATATTTTCAATTCTCCCTTCAAAGTTAGTTTTTTCAATTTCTTCTTCTTTTGTAAGATTAGAGTTGTTGCTAATTTTTTCTAAGAGAGCAAAACGAGCTAAACCTGTAGGTTTAAAAACTGAAAAAGGTATTGAACTTTCTGATTTTGCTTTTTGTATTGAAGCAATAGTCTCATTCATTGCAAGGTTAAAGTCTTCTTCATTTTCTTTTCCCTCAGCAGAAAAATCAAGAATAGTACCAATGTTTGATTCCCAAAGTTTATCTATTGTTGCTTGACTATTTTCTATAGTTGTCCCACCACAAAAATGCTTGTAAACAGTTGCTTTTATTGCCCAACTAATTGGTAAATGCAGCCACATAGCTACTTTTATAAATGCAGTAAGTGTATTAGAAATAATTGGGTTGCTAATTGTTTTAAATAGGAGGTAGGCTCTACTTAAATCCTTATCAGATTTATCAGCAAAAGCAACTTTTATATTTTCGAAATTTATCATCAGTAAAGTTTTAACAAAAATATAGTTTTAAAAAAAAGACTATATGTTTTAAAGCAATTTTGTTATTTGATTTTTCTACTTATCATTAAGCCATCTCTTACAGGTAAAAGTACATTTTCTACTCTAGGTTCAGCTAAAGTTTTTTTGTTGTACTCATCTAAAGCTAAAGTTTCTGTATCCATTTTTTCATTGGTTACTTTTCCGCTCCAAAGCACATTGTCAGCAATAATATAACCACCAATATCTATTTTATCAATTAGCAAATCAAAATAAGCAGAGTAATTTTCTTTATCAGCATCAATAAACGCCAGTTGGAAATTACATTCAAAAGTTGGGATGATGTTTAAAGCATTTCCAATGTGTTGTTTGATGTTATTTGAATAGTCAGAACGCTTAAAGTATCGATCTGCAACTGAAGTATTTTCTTTATTTATATCTAGTGTATGAAGAGTTCCATTACTTTGTAATCCTTCAGCCATACAAAGCGCACTATAACCTGTGTAAGTGCCAATTTCAATAATGTTAGTTGGGTTAATCATTTTGCTGAACATGGATAAAGCTCTCCCTTGCAAATGTCCAGAAAGCATTCTGGGTATCATTACATTTGCCCAAGTTTCTCTATTTAGTTCAGCTAGTAGTTTTGGTTCTTGTTCAGTATGGCTTACTGAATAGTTTTCAATATTTTCTGGTAAGAATTCCATAATTGTGGTATAAAAAAAGCCACACGATTGTGTGGCTTTTATAATGTTAATATTTAATTATTCTTTTGAAGAATTATCTTCTTTAGGTGGAGGAGGAACACAACAAGGTTTTACGCAATCAGCACTACAATTTTTCACCTTTTTCGAACAACTTTTTTTACAACTTTTCTTAGATTTTTTACTACATGAAGATTTCTTGCCAGAGTAATCATTAGTTGTTCCGTAATCAAAGTCACCTTTTTCTGATTTAGAGCATTTAGCTTTACTTTTTGAGCAAGCAGCTTTTTCTGATTTAGAACAAGATTTCTTCTCCTGACCTTTACAACAAGTACCGTTTTTCTTATTTTCACAAGTTGCATCACAAACTTTCCCTGATTTAGCACAAGTTTTTATTTCTTCTGTTACTACTACTGTTTCAGTAGTTGCGTCAGATTGAGCGTTTACATTAGCGATTCCAATAAAGAATACAGCTAAAAGTAAGATTGATATTTTTTTCATTTTTTTCATTTTTAATTTATTTTAGGCAAATATAGTAAAATAGTTGAAAGATATTCTTTTCATTAGTAATTAGTAATTAGCAATTACACTTTGCCCTCCAATTACTTTTTCTTCTAGTTGTGCATTTATCTTTGTGCCAATTGGGAAAAACAAATCTACTCTAGATCCAAATTTAATAAATCCGAATTCATCAGCTACATTAGCTCTGTCATTTTCTTTTGAGTAAGTCATAATCCTACGAGCAACTGCACCTGCAATTTGTCTGAAAAGAATAGAGATTTTATCATTCTCAACCACTATAGTACTTCTTTCATTGTCTGTTGATGCTTTAGGATGCCAAGCGACTAAAAACTTACCAGGATGATATTTCGTGTATTTTACATTTCCACTAATAGGATAAACTTGGTTGTGTACATTAAGTGGAGACATAAAGATACTTACTTGTATTCTTTTGTCTTTGTAATATTCTTGTTCGATTGTTTCTTCAATTACAACTACTTTTCCATCACATGGGGCATAAACTACTCCTTCTTTTCTTTCAAATTCACGCTTAGGAATACGGAAGAAGTTTAAAGTCATAATGAATAGGAAGCCAGTAACTATAGAAGTAAAACAGGCTATATATTTGCTTGCATAAGTGTAAGCTAAATAGTTGAATAAACTAAAAACTAAAATTTCAAGTATTAGGGTTACGGTTCCTTCTTTGTGTAATTTCATATTAAATGATATGTAAGTAAATGTATAATACTGGGATGGTAATCATAAAAGCATCCATTCTGTCGAGCATTCCTCCATGTCCCGGAATAAAACCCCCAGAATCTTTTACGCCTGCTTGTCTTTTGTAATGTGATTCTATAAAATCTCCAAGAGTAGCAGTGAACGGTAGAAATAAGCTAATGACTATTGCGTGATTAAGTTCTATGCTTGGTAAATAGCTTACCGTAAGATAAGCAGAGATTATTGTAAATATAAACCCTCCCACAAAGCCCTCCCATGATTTTTTTGGGGAAACTGAAGGCATGATTTTTGTTTTTCCAAATCTCACACCAAATAGATAAGCAAAGGTGTCAAATGTCCAAGTGAGAACAAACATGAAAAGGATATATGATGGATCAAAAGGGGAGTTGGGATAGTCATGATCCGTAATTCCAAATAACTGAATTATAAAGAATGGAATAAGTACATAAAGGAAAGCAAGAACCTTAGTTTTTCCTTTTCTGAGTTTCCACATTTCATAGATAGAAACAATTCCTAAAACAGCAAAAAGCAAACTAAAAGTAGCTTCAGAATAGGAAGTGCCTAACCACATAATAGCGACATAAACTACACCTGATAAAGCTCTTTTAAGCGTTTCGTTCATCTTCTATTTCTTTAAGTATAGCAGTTGCATTCTCTTCTTGGTTTTCAGGAACAAACAATTCAATTGCACCAAACATATTATATGATGAATCTTGCTTATTTAGTAGTACAACATTAATATTGTTTTCTTCTAACATTTGTTTTGTTATTTCAGCTTTATTAGGATTGTTAGTGCTAAGAATTTTTATCATTTTATTCTTCTTTAACCTCAGTTGTATTCTCTTTCTTTTCTGCTACAACTTCCTTTTTAGCTTGTTTTTCAGATTCAGCTTTTTCACCATCTAACTTTATAAGCTGTTCTTCCTCATATGACTTCCATTTTCTAGCTCCAAATATAGTTTCTAAATCAGCTTTAAAGATTACTTCCTTTTCTAATAATTCAGCACCAAGTTTTTCAACTTTATCTTTATTGCTAGTTAGCACTTCTTTAGCTCTAGTATATTCCTCTTCTAATATTCTACTTACTTCTTTGTCAATTAGCTGAGCTCTTTCCTCAGAATATGGTTTAGTAAATCCAGATTGTTGCCCTGAAGAATCGTAATAAGAGATATTTCCTACTTCCTTGCTTAAGCCATACATACTTACCATAGCGTAAGCCATTTTTGTTGCTTTTTCAAGGTCAGATAAAGCACCAGTTGAAATTCTACCAAAGAAAACTTCTTCAGCAGCTCTCCCTCCCATAGCAGCACAAATTTCATCAAGCATTTGTTCGGTAGTTGTTAATTGTCTTTCTTCTGGTAAGTACCAGGCAGCTCCTAATGATTTTCCTCTAGGAACAATAGTTACTTTTACTAGGGGAGAAGCATACTCTAACATCCAACTTACTGTTGCATGTCCTGCCTCGTGGTAAGCAATAGTTTTCTTCTCGTTAGGAGAAATAATTTTTGATTTCTTTTCCAATCCTCCAATGATTCTATCTACAGCATCTAAGAAATCTTGTTTCTCCACTTTTTTCTTTGATTTTCTTGCAGCAATAAGTGCCGCTTCATTACAAACATTAGCAATATCAGCACCACTAAATCCTGGTGTTTGTCTTGCTAAGAAATTAATATCCATACTCTCCGAGAGTTTGATAGGTTTTAAGTGAACTTCAAAAATTGCTTTACGCTCTAATAAATCAGGTAAATCAACAAATATTTGTCTATCAAACCTTCCAGCTCTTGTAAGTGCTTTATCAAGTACATCAGCTCTATTTGTAGCAGCCATTACAATTACTCCAGAGTTAGTTCCAAATCCATCCATTTCAGTAAGTAGCTGATTAAGAGTATTTTCTCTCTCGTCATTACTACCAGTCATAGCATTTTTACCTCTAGCTCTACCAATTGCATCAATCTCATCAATAAAGATAATAGCAGGGGATTTTTCTTTAGCTTGCTTGAATAAATCACGAACACGGCTTGCTCCAACACCTACAAACATTTCTACAAAGTCAGAACCAGATAAGGAGAAGAAAGGAACTTTAGCTTCACCAGCAACAGCTTTGGCAAGTAAAGTTTTTCCTGTTCCTGGAGGGCCTATTAATAATGCTCCTTTAGGTATTTTACCTCCAAGTTTGGTGTATTTTTCAGGTGATTTTAAAAAGTCAACTATTTCAGTGATTTCTTCTTTTGCACCTTCTAAACCTGCAACATCTTTAAATGAAACTTTAATATCTGCTTTATCAACTAATTTCCCTTTTGTTTTTCCAATGTTGAAGATTTGGCCACCACCTCCACCAGCACCTCCACCCATTCTTTTCATAATAAAAAGCCAAATGAAAATAAAGAAAGCTAAAGGTAAAATCCAGCCTAAAATATCTCCAAATACATCTTTTCTGGTTTCATAAAATGGCGATATCTTCTCTTCATTATCAAATTCACTTTGTGCTTCTTTTAGGTTGTTGCTAAAGGTTTCAACTGATCCTATTTCAAAATAGTAGTGAGGTCCTAGATTTAGCGCATCAGCAAATGTTCTTTTGCTTACTTCTTTAAATTGTTCTTCATATAGAAATTCCTTTTTAATATGAATATAGGCCTTTTCTTTATTTACAATTACAACTTTTTCAACCTTTTGGTTTTGTAGCATGTTCTGATTGAATTCTTGCCAATTTGTTGGTTTGGTAACTTCAGTTCCCATAAAGTTCAAGCCAATAAAAAACACAAAGATTAAGGCATAAATCCAATATATTTTGAATTTAAACCCTTTTAATCCTCCTGGTAAATTTGTTTTCTTTTTATCACTCATAGTTTATTCTTCCTCTTTATAATTTTTAAACTTTGCATCTCCCCAAAAATCCTCAATGTTGTAAAATGCTCTTGTTTTTTCCTGAAAAACATGCACAATAATATCAGAGTAATCCATTAAAACCCATTCGCCAACATTATTACCTTCAATATGAAATGGTTTTTCACCTAAATCTCTTGAAATCGTTTTTTTTATATTACTTTCAATAGAATTTACATGCGTGTTAGATGTGCCTGTGCAAATTACAAAATATTTGCAGATAGCTGAATCAATTTTTCTTAAATCTAAGGAGATAATCTCTTTTCCTTTAACATCCTGAATTGCGTTAATTATGTTCTCTAACAGAATATTTGTTGCATCAATTTTTTTAGCCATATATATTTTTAAATTTGCGATTGCAAAAATACATTTTTTAAACTAATAAATTCTGATTAATTTTTACTCATTTGTTTACTGATAATAACATAATCTTAAAGCAGGCAGGTTCAACAAATTCTTATGCTTTGGAGCTTAAGAGTACAGCTGTTTTTAAAGAGGGATTGGTTGTTACTGCTGATTTTCAAACTGGAGGTAAGGGACAAAGAGGGAAAGAATGGGAGAGTAATAGAGGTGAAAACTTATTGTTATCAGCAGTAATTGAGTCAAATATTTCTATTGATAATCAGTTTGATTTAAACATTTTATCTTCTTTATCGGTAATGGATTGTTTAAAAAGTTATGATATAGATTCTCAAATAAAATGGCCAAATGATATTTTGGTTAACAAATGTAAAATTGCTGGAATTCTGATTCAAAATTTAATTTCTAAAAACAGAATAACCC
>CAJQHO010000035.1 GCA_905478185.1 uncultured Flavobacteriales bacterium
ATTAAATGAATACTCTGGCCTACCAAAAGATATAAGTTTACCAAACAAATTTAAAGGGCAAATAATGACATCACATAATGGGTATCTTTCTATTTTTTTACAATATGGAGTTGTGTTTGGGGGATTGATACTAGGGTTAATATTTGTTAAATCATTTCAGGTAATTTCATTCTTTAGGGTTAGTAATAATACAGAAAAAGTATTTATCTTTATTATAATCTATGCGTTCGTATCTTCAATTTATGAAACATTAATTACGGGAATTAATGAATTTCATACTATCCTTTTTTGGTTCTCTTTAGCTTTCCTTTCTTATTCAAAGTTTAAAAAAGAGTATGAAAATTAAAGTATTTAATAATAAAGAAGATATCCTACTTTTAAAAGTGGATTGGGAAGCACTTTTTGATAAAGGAAACTATTCTTTTTTTCAATCTTTTACCTATTGCTATAATTCGATTTTAAAGAAATCTAAACCATTTATTATTTGTTACTATGAAGATGGAAAATTAGTTGAAATATGGCCTCTAGAGTTGAAAAAAAATAAACTTATATTTATTAATGATACTCATGCGGATTTCTGTGATATTATATCTGAAACAGATTCATTAACAGTTGTAGATTTTCTTAAAGAAAATAAGTTAGCAAGCCTATTAAGATTAAAAAACCTAGAAAAAGAAAGTATTGCTATTAAGAAGACAGATAGTATAAAAGTTAAAGATGTTTCATTTAGTCTAAATTATTCATTACTTAAGCTTGGAAAATCTGATAATTTTCCTTCTAATTTTAATCACTTTGTCTATCGACAAAAAAGGCGGTTAAAACGAATTCTTAAGAAGTACAATTACAATACTGTACTTTATGAAATTGAAAGTTCAACCTTTCCTATTGAGAAGATAAAAAAACTTAGAATACAAATGATTGAAATTGGAATTAGAAATCAGAAGTTTCTAGATGATGATTTAATTTCACTTACTGAAAATCTTTATAACTCAGGAAGTTTAGTTGTTAATGAAGTTGTAGTGGAGAATAATACAACAGCAATTTCATTAATCTTTAAAAAAGATTATTCTTATTCTTTTTGGATAGATTTATTTAATAACCAACAGATGATGAATTTAGTAAGTAACATTGCTTTTATTAAAGAAATTACTCAGGAAAATTCTGCTAAATTCAATTTTGGAAGAGGGGATTATAGTTATAAAATTCAGAATTTTGGACCTGAAGTTATCCCGTTATTTGAATTAAATACCTACAGTACAGAAGGTGAAAAATACTTATCTTTATTTTTAAAATCAGTTAAATTAGTTTTAAAGAAACTTTATAAAAAATTTAGATGAGAATATTCTGTTATTTTGTTGAGCCAGCATCTTATACGCTAGATTTAGCAAAGAATGTTTATGATAAAAATAAAATTGATTATTGTTTTATTAAATCTAATACTTTAGTTAAATCTAATTCAAAATCTAATAAAGAAATGCTAAGTGAGTTGTCAATTTTTGATAAGATTAGGTTTATTATAAAGATATTTAAAGAAAACAATATGATTATTGTAAATGGCTATAATAACTATCCTTTTATACTAACCTTTATTTTAAATATTTTTTCTTGTAATAAAAGGTTTGTTGCAACAGAATCAGATACACAATTGCAAATTCCTGCTAATCCAATAAAAAGATTTATTAAGTGGATTTATTTGTCAATAATCTATAAAAACAAATATGTTTTAGGTTTTTCTGGTGGGAACAACTCGCATAAAGACCTTTTTAGGCACTATGGCATGGAAAGGGAAAGGATATTTTTAATGCCAATGATGGTCGATAATTCTAAATTTTATCAAAAAAATAAAGTTCTTCCACAAGTTTTCTCTTTTCTTTATGTTGGAAGACTTCTTAAACATAAAAATGTTGAAGAACTTATTAAAGTATTTAAATCAAGATTTAGCACTTTAAATGCTGAGCTCAGGATAGTTGGAGGCGGAGAGGAAGAAGAATATTTGAGAGATAAGTATCAATCAAAAAAAGTAAAGTTTTTAGGAAAGAAATTTACAGAAGATCTTGTAGAAGAATTTCAGAAAGCATCATGTTTTGTTTGTCCTTCAATATTTGAGCCATGGGGATTGGTTGTAAATGAAGCATTATCAGCAGGGGCACCTGTAATTGCAACTAAAGAAGTTGGAGCTTCATTTGACTTAATAAATGAAAAAGAAACAGGCTATGTAGCAGCTAATATGACTGAGTTTGGAGAGTATATGGTAGAGCTTTTTCATAATCCTAAAAAGCTACTTGTTTTCTCTAAAAATGCATTTGATTTGATGCAAAATAAATGGAATTATGATTTTTATAATAATTGCTTGAATAAATCAATAGATAAAGTTAAGAAATGGCACTAAGTACAAGAATAAGAATTGCAATAGTCAGTTTTGCTTCTCTTTTTTATTTTAAGAAAAGGAGTAAGGTTATTTTTTATCATGATATTCATTCTGATAAAAAGTATACTGAAATGTCAACTCCAATTGAGGTCTTTAAAAATCATATACAAATTATCTTAGAAAATGGCTATGAGATTGTTTCTGAAATCACTAAGCCTATTGGACAAATAGAAATTTGTTTTGATGATGCATTCCTAGGCTTGTTTGAAAATATCGAATTAATAAAAAAACTAAAAATTCCAATACAATTATTTGTGATTTCTTCATACTTAAATAAAAAGAATCATATTAACAAAGAACAGTTGATTGAATTGAATTATAATTCTCTTTTAATAATATCTTCCCATACTAAGTCACATAAAATTTTAAATGATATTTCTGTAGATGAGATTAGAGCAGAGTTGAAAGATTCTAAATCTGAATTAGAAGAACTTTTAGGTTGTGAAGTATCTGCAATTTGTTTTCCTGAGGGTAAATTTAATCATAGAGTTGTTCAAATAGCTAATTCCTTAGATTATAAAAAGCAGTACTCATCATTACCTGGATTTTATTACAATGAAGTTTGCCCTTCAGTAAAAAGAAGGAGTTTAGTACAGTTTGCAAATAAAACTGAGTTTGAATCAATTTTAAAAGGTGGGGATCATTTATTGTCATTTTGGTATAAATATAAACATTATAAAAAATGAGAATATGTTTAGTTTCCTCTTCATTTTATCCTGCAACTTTTTATGGTGGTCCCGTATCAGCTACATGGGATTTATCTAAGAAATTAGCTGAAAATGATGTAGAAATGTATGTTTCAACAACTAACGCAAATGGATTAAATAGATTAGAAGTTGAAACCAATAGATACTTGAGAAAACAAGATAATTTATTTGTAAAATATTATTATGAAGAGTTGATCAATAATTTTTCACTTTCATTTTTATTTGGCATTTATAATGATATTAAAAAATCAGATGTAGTTTATATTCAATACCTTTTTCATTACACAGCAATCTTCTCATTAATTTATAGTGTATTTCAAATGAAAAAAATAATTGTTTGCCCAAGAGGGAGTTTAGGAGAATGGGGTTTGCAATATAAATGGAAAAATATAAAGAAATTATGGCTATTTATATTTGTGAACCCATTTATAAAAAATGTAATTTTTCAAGCATCATCATATATTGAAAAGAAAGATATTCTAAGAAAATATCCTAATGCAAAGGTTGAAATTATAAATGATGGAGTCGATTTTTCTGCCTTTCAAAATGCTGAAAAACTATCTCGAATAGAAATAGTAAAAAAGCATACTAAGATAGATTTTGATGAAGTTTCAAACATCTTCTTTTCTATGGGTAGGCTACACAAAATTAAAGGGTTTGATGTTTTAATAAATGCATTTGAAATCTATTTACAAAAAGATAAAAATGCTAAACTTATTATAGCAGGAGGAGATGATGGAATAGGAGATCAACTAGAACAACAGATTTTAGAATTAAAACTTAATAAATCAGTTTTTTTGATAGGAGAAGTAGACTTTGAAGAGAAAAAAATACTTCTATCAAATTGTGATTATTTTGTTTTAGCATCTGAATTTGAAAGTTTTGGAATTGTAATTGCTGAGGCACTAGCTTGTGGGAGGTCCTGTTTAGTTTCAAACAAAACTCCTTGGAAGCATATAGAAAAGAATAATTGTGGTATTTTTGTCGATAACGAAAAGGAAAGTTTTGCTGCTGGCTTCTCAGATTTAATAGATAAAGATTTTGATACTTATAAAATAAAAAAATATCTAAAATCTAATTATGATTGGGGGATAATTGTAAGTATATTTTTAAAAATAATTAAAAACAAGTAGATGTATATTTTAGGAATTAATGCATATCATGGTGATTCTTCCGCTTGTCTGTTAAAAGATGGTGTAGTATTATGTGCTTCTGAGGAAGAAAAATTCAGAAGAATTAAGCATTGGGCAGGCTTTCCTACAGAAGCTATTAAATTTTGTTTGGAAGATGAAGGGATTTCTATTCATGATATAGATCATGTAACAATTTCAAGAGATCCTAAGGCTAATTTTTCAAGAAAAATTATTCATACACTTAAAAATTCAATTAGCATTTCTACTATTTGGGATAGATTAATTAACTCAAAAAAGGTTAGTTCTATTAAAGGTGAATTAGCAAAATTATTTGAGCTTCCAGAATCTGATATTAAAGCAACTATTTATAATATTGAACACCATAGAAGTCATATTGCTTCTTCTTTCTTTGCTTCTAGATTTGAAAAATCAGCTGTTTTATCTATTGATGGATTTGGAGATTTCACTTCTACTATGTCTGCAATTGGCAATGGTAACAAATTTGAAGTTCTGGATGAAGTAAACTACCCACATTCACTTGGTGCTTTTTACACAACTGTTACTCAGTTTTTAGGTTTTCCTAATTATGGAGATGAATATAAAGTAATGGGATTAGCTGCTTATGGTGAGGCAAAATATTTGAAAGAACTTGAACAAATTCTTGAAATGACAGATGATGGATTTTTCAAGCTAAATAAGACGTATTTCAAGCATTTTAAAAAAGGTGTTGCTATGGATTGGGAAGGAGGAAGCCCAACAATTGAACCGTTATTTACTGATGAATGGTGTAAACTCTTAGGAAAATATAGGGTTAAAGGTGATAAATTAGAGCAATGGCATATTGATTTAGCAACTTCAGTGCAGAGATTTACTGAAAAGGTGATTTTCCACATGCTTAATCACTTACATAAGAAAACAGGTGCTGAAAATATTTGTATTACTGGTGGAGTGGCTCATAATTCAGTTGCAATGGGTAAGATCTTAGAAAACACTTCTTTTAAGAATATTTATATTCCCTCATCAGGTCATGATGGAGGAACGTGTGTAGGTTCTGCATTGTACCTACATAATCAAATCTTAGGAAAAGAAAGACTTCCAGAAATTACTACAGCATATTTTGGAAGAAAATCAAATCAAGATGAAATTACAGCTGTATTAGAAAGAGCAGAAGTAAGGTATACAGTTTATTCTGATGAGGAATTGTTTGAGAAAGTATCAAATAAATTAGTTGAAGGAGGAATTATAGGGTGGTTTCAAGGTAGAACAGAGTTTGGGCCCAGAGCCCTTGGACATAGATCAATAATTGTTGATCCAAGAAGATCAGATGCTAAAGATTTACTTAATGATAAAATTAAAAGAAGAGAAAGTTTTAGACCATTTGCTCCTTCAATCTTAAAGGAAGCTGTTGAAGATTACTTTTTGCAATCTGACAATGTTCCTTTTATGGAAAAAGTATTTAATATTAAAGAAGAAAAACATAAAGAGATACCTGCAGTTACTCATGTTGATGGAACTGGAAGGCTACAATCTGTTGATAAGAATATTTCTCCTAGGTACCATAAACTAATAAGTAAATTTGCAGAAAAATCTGGTGTTCCAATTTTATTAAACACATCATTTAACGAAAATGAGCCAATTGTAAATAAAGCTGAGGAGGCTTTAGATTGTTTTTTAAGAACTAAAATAGATATGTTAGTAATGGAAAATGTAATAGTTGAACGTTAAGTGATTAAAAACCCAAAAATATCTATTATCACAGTATCTTACAATAGTCAGTGTACAATAAAACATACTATTGATAGTTTCAGTACACAGACTTATAAAAATAAAGAATACATTTTGATTGATGGAGCTTCAAAGGATTGGACTTTAGATATTTTAGATTTTAAAAAAGATGAAATCGATAACTTTGTTTCGGAACCAGATGGTGGTATTTATGATGCTATGAATAAGGGCATAAAAGCTGCTAATGGGGATATTGTTGGTATTCTAAATTCTGATGATTTTTATTACAATCAAGATGTGCTCTCAAAAGTTGCAAAAGTTTTTGAAGATACAGATTGTGATTGTTTATATGGGGATTTAGTTTTTGTAAATAAAGTAGATGCTAGAAAAATTGTCAGATACTGGAAGTCAGGAAAATTTAAAAAGAACCATTTGACAAAAGGATGGATGCTGCCTCACCCAACTTTTTTTGTAAAAAAAGAAATTTACCAAAAATATGGATTATATAATACAAACCTAAAAAGTGCTGCTGACTATGAAATGATTTTGCGATTATTACATAAAGAAAAAATAACTGTAGAATATATTCCAGAAATTTTAATAAAAATGAGAGTGGGAGGCGAAAGTAATGCATCAATATGGAATAGGTTAAAAGGTAATAATGAAGATAATATTGCTTGGGACTTAAATGAACTTAAAAAGCCTCCTTTTATTCGTTTTATAAAACCTTTCAGAAAGGTTTCTCAATTTTTTCGCAAACCAAAGATGTAAATTGAAAGTTTTAATTATTGATAATCAAGACTCTTTTACATATAACCTAAAACATTATGTACAGCAATTCTATGCAGATATTGATGTTTTAAGGGCTTCAGATATTAATATTGAATCTATTTCAGAATACAATAAAGTCATACTTTCTCCAGGTCCTGGGCTGCCAGAAGAGCACCCAATTCTAAATCAAGTTTTAGTTAAATACTTCCAGAATAAATCTATTTTAGGGATTTGTCTTGGTCAACAATCCATTGCTGAGTTTTTTGGAGCAACACTTTATAATTTATCAGAAGTAAAGCATGGTGTTTGCTCTGAAATTATTCATTACAATAATTCTAAAGTGTTTAATGATCTTGCCTCAAACTTTAAAGTTGGTCATTATCATTCCTGGGCAGTTTCTAAAGAAAACTTTCCTAATGAATTGACTGTTACTTCCGAGAATATTGAAGGAAAAATAATGTCAATAAAACATAAAGAATTTGATATTACTGGTTTGCAATTTCATCCTGAGTCAATATTGACTGAGAATGGTTTGAAAATGATTGAAAATTGGCTAACTGATTAATCGTACTCTGGAGTAAACCAATCTCTTTTCTTTTCATATTTTAAGTCTCTTAATGCAGCTGCTTTTACTCGAATAGTAAGAGTGTAGCTTTGATGAAACCCAATTGGAATCCAATTAAAAAGCAATTCCCAACAATGCAAATCTCTATAAATATCTACAGATGAGTAAGTCAATTCTTTTTCATCAAAATCATAACCAGATCTAAAACCAATTTTCCATTTTTTGGTGATCTTTATATTTCCTGAAAAAGTTAAAGACTGAGTGGTATCAGCAAAGGCAGATGACTGTTGACCCTTGTTGTAATTTAAAGAGTAATTTGCATTTAAATTCCATGGAACTGAGTAGAAGTCTCTATTTTCTGCATCATCTTCTTTCTCACTTTTGTCATTGTCTTTTTTATCGGATTGGAAACTTTTATCATTTACATTTATACCAATAGAAGTTGTAAAGGATTTTAACCTTGCAAGTCTGGTGTTAGTTGCAATTTCAAATTGATTTATTCTATTGTTTTTGTTTTCATTTGTAAGGTATGGGTCGTAATCACTAGAAAAAGTGATGTCAAAAATATTAAATAATTTTGTTCTTGCATTTAGTCTGATATTACTCATATTTAAAGAGTCAGCAAAGATATTATATGAGGAGTTCAAACTTAAACTCTCTATTAATTTAATCTTTTTAAAAGTTTCAACTGAATCTTTTTTATTCCTAACTTTCATTTCTAGAATATTTCCGATTCCAAAACTTATATTCCCACTTTTTCTGCTTCCAGGAGTTCCGTACACTCCATCTTTCATGATAGAATAAGTTTCCGTATTGCCTTCATTATCTTTCTGTACAGTTTTATAATATCCATATTTTTCCTCAGAAAAATCTGGAGTATATCTAAAAGATAAATTTGGACTGATTACGTGTCTTATTCCAGCTATCTTACTTTTTTTAAACTGAACTAAACCGTAAATTTTAGTATTTAATCCAGCTGATAAATTATAATCATGGGCTCTAGTAAATTTATTAATTGTATCAATTCTTATATTATCTATATTTGAATCCCAACTTTTATTGATTTGTGATAAATACCACCTTTCTGATAAATTAAAACTAGGTGTAAGTGTAAAGTGTTTTAACACTTTTATTGAAGTAGAAACAGGAATAGTATGCTTCATTCCATTTTTGAATTTAGAATACGAATCACTAGTAAATAGAAGAGAATCTGAAGTTGAAATAGTATTTTTAGTACTCATATTATATTTAATCGTAATCTTGTCGTACCACTGAGTTTTTGCTTTATTCCCAATTCCTTTAAAAGGATAAATTCTTTTTGAGCTTAGTCCAATATCAGGAATAGTTAAATTTACTTGATTTGTAGAAGTGTTTTGGCTGTGCCTTAAGTTAAAATTTAGATTATTAATAATTGCTCCTTCCCATCTTTTTGATAAATTGATACTAGATGACATGGTATTTTTAAGGTAATCATTAGCATTGTAGGAGTTGTTTCTGTAGTAAGTGCTACTTCCAGCCTCTACATTTGCTGAGAAACTTAAAGAAGGATTAGCTTTTTGGTCTTGATTGTGTTTCCATTTAATGTTGAAATCTTTCTTTTCGCTATAATCAGGAAAACCTAATTCGCTATTTATCATTTTCCCAAAACTTAAATTCAGATTTCCATTGTATTTATATCTATTCTTATACCTCAAACTAGATTTGAAATTCCAACTTCCTTTGGTATATACATCACTCTTTAAGGTAAGATCTAGTTTATCACTAAGAGTAAAATAATAACCACCATCTTTTAAGAAAAAACCTTGATTTTGTGATTCTCCATATGATGGAATAATTAAACCAGAACTTTTTTTATCATTATTTGGAAAATAACCAAATGGAAAAATTAGGGGAGTAGGGATGCCAAAAAAAGTTAGGTAAGCAGGTCCAGTAATAATTTTTTTACCAGCTATGATTTTAATCCTATTTGATCTAATTGAAAAATGTGGTTTTTCAGCATCACAAGTAGTGTAATCTCCTTTGTTTAAGAAGAAAATATCATCATCCACTTTCTTTACAGTTTTACCTAAAATATACCCTTCACCTTCTTTAGATGATATCTTTTTAACGCTACATTTTTTAGTTTTAAAATTGTAAGTCATCTCATGAGCTTTAAAAATTTCGTTACCTTCTTTAAATACCGGGTGTCCTATTTTGTTGCCTAAAGAATCAGCAGTAGTGCAAGCATAGATTGTATTTTTATTCCAATCAATCTCAATATATGATGCTGTAATTATTGTTTTTTGATATTCAATTTTTGCATTTCCATATAAAAATGCTTTTTTTCCATCAATACTTAGTTTTAAAGAATCCTCAGCATATTGTTTTATTTCATCATCAAAAAAAGTAGTTTTCTCTTCAATCGTATCAGAAAGTAAGGGAATAATATTCGCTAATAAATTATTACAAAAAGCTGTTAATAAGAATAAAAATAGAAATATTTTAATGGCTTTAAGCTTCAATCTAAGTAGTATATTTGTATAATAGTAACAGTATAAAATCGTGTCAAAAATAATTAATTTATATCATATATTTTCTAGAAACGCACTTGGCTTACTTTTATTGGCTACTTTATTTGTAAATCCCTTATTTGCTGATGATAAAAAGAAAAAAAATAATAAAATAAGAACTATAGTAATTGATCCAGGACATGGTGGAAAGGATTCAGGTACTATGGGTACAAAGCGGTATACACAATATGAAAAGCATATTGCTTTGGATATTTCACTAAAATTAGGAAACTATATCAAAGAAGCTTTTCCTGATATTGAAATTATCTATACAAGAAAAACTGATGTTTTTTTAGAATTATGGGAGAGAACAGAATTGGCAAATGAAAAAAATGCTGATTTATTTATTTCTGTCCACTGTGATGGTTTTACTAATCCTAATCCATCAGGGGCAAGTGTTTTTGTTATGGGGATGAGTAAATTAAAAGCTAATATGGATGTAGCCATGAGAGAGAATTCTGTAATGTATTTGGAAGATAATTTTAAAGAGAAATATGATGGTTTTGATCCAAAGTCTCCTGAAAGTTATATTGTTTTTTCATTGATGCAAAATACTTTTCTTGACCAAAGCATTTCTATTGCAGAAAAAATTGAAGATGAGTTTGCTAATAGAGCAAAACGAAAAAGTAGAGGAGTCAAGCAAGCTCCTTTTTATGTAATTAGCAGGGTTAATATGCCTTCTATCCTTATAGAAGCAGGATTTTTAACAAATCCAAAAGAGGAAGATTTTTTGAATACTGAATTAGGAAAAGACCATATTGCATCAGCTATTTTTAGAGGTTTTAGAAGCTATAAAGAAAGTGTAGATGGAGCAAATATTAGTGAACTTGATAAGTCAGCAGTTAAAAAAAAAGAAATCATAAAAATACCGACACCTAAAAAAGAAATTACTACTGATAAAGTGGTGTATAAGGTGCAGATAGGCACATACTTAAAGTCTATGTTATCTGATAAATATTTTATGAATTTGAATGTTTATGAGGAAATAATAAACGGGACCTATAAATATTATGTTGGCAATGCATATAGTAAAGTAAGTGCAGATAATGTAAAGGTTAAAATGAGTGAAAAAGGTTTTAAAGGTGCATTTGTTGTAGCTTTTTATCAAGATAAAAGGATTTCTATGCAAGAAGCCTTAGATTTGCAAACGAAAAATAAATAATCATGAATAAAGAATTAAAGATTGGCTTAGTTGCAATAATTACAATTGGATCTCTGATTATTGGGGTTAATTATCTTAAAGGATTAAATGTTTTAAGTTCAAGCAGAACCTATTATGCACAATATGAAAATATCGGAGGCTTACAAGTTGGAAGTTCTGTTTTAGTTAATGGTTATAAAGTTGGTGCGGTAAGTAATATTGACTTGTTAATTGAAAATAATCAGCAACTTTTGGTTACTATTAGCATTGAAAAAGAATTTGCTATGCCGTCCAATACTATATGTAAGATTGTAAACCAGGATCTGATGGGTACAAAAGGAATTTCTTTAGTGCTAGGTGATGCAACTGATTTTCTTACAGTAGGAGATACCTTAAATGGGGGCATTGAAGGTACTTTACAAGATGAAGTAAATTCTCAAATTTTACCACTAAAGAATAAAGCAGAACAATTAATAGGTTCAATGGATTCTGTTATGATGATTGTTACGGCTGTGTTGAATAAAAACACAAGAGAGAGCTTAAGGAATAGTTTGCAAAGTTTAGATAAAACTTTTTTATTGATGTCTGAAACAATGATAAAAGTAGATAGTATGGTAGCTGTAAATGATGATAGGATAACTAAAGTAGTTCGAAATTTAGAGTCCATAACTAGTAATTTAGAAAGTAGCAATGGAGATATTAAAAATATATTGACTAATTTTTCTACTCTTTCTGATTCATTAGAAAAAGCTGATATCGCATCAGTTTTGAAGAATATAAACTCTATTACTACTAAAATAAATAATGGTGAAGGAAGTATAGGTTTATTGCTTAAAGATGATAAAATATATGATAATTTTGAAAAATCTACTCGTGAGCTAGCTGAGCTATTGGAAGATATTAAAAGGCATCCAAGTAGGTATGTTAATTTTTCAATTATTGGTGGTGGAAAACCTTATGTAGAGCCAAAAATAAAATAAAATGGAAATTTCAAATCTTATATTCTTTGTAGTATTTCTTGTCACTTTAGGTTTTTTTATCAGAAACCTGAATAGAATTATAACTAATATAAAATTAGGTAGAGACATTAATAGATCGGATAGGCCAACTAATAGATGGAAAAATATGTTTCGTGTAGCAATGGGTCAGTCCAAAATGACAAGAAGGCCAGTTGCAGGTGTGTTGCATATTATTGTTTATTTAGGATTTTTAATAATCAATATTGAAGTGATTGAAATTGTTGTTGACGGTATTTTTGGTTCTCACAGGTTTCTTTCTACAGTATTACCAATCGGATTATATAACTTTCTTATTGGTTCATTCGAGATACTTGCTATCTTAGTTTTAGTGGCGTGTCTTATCTTTTTAATAAGAAGAAATGTGCTGCGTATTAAGCGTTTTTGGAGCAAGGAAATGACTGCATGGCCAAGAACAGATGCTAACCTTATTTTGGTTTTTGAGATATTATTGATGACTGCGTTTTTATTGATGAATGCAACTGACTCTATTTTATTATCAAGAGGAGATAGTCATTATACAGTTGCATTTTTTACTCCTATTAGTCAATATTTTCAGTTTTTGTTTAGTGGTTTAGAAACTTCAACTTTAGTTCTTATTGAGCGATTTACTTGGTGGTTTCATATTATTGGAATTTTAGGATTTATGAATTATGTTCTTATTTCTAAACATTTGCATATTTTCTTTGCTTTCCCTAGTACTTACTTTGCAAACTTAAATCCTTTAGGGCAGTTTACTAATTTGGTGTCAGTTACTAATGAGGTGAAATTAATGATGGACCCTAATGCTGATCCTTATGCTACACCACCAACTAATGCTCCTGCACCAGAATCTTTTGGAGCAAAAGATGCTACGGATTTGAATTGGGTACAATTACTAAACGCTTATAGTTGTACAGAGTGTGGAAGGTGTACAGATAATTGTCCCGCCAATCATACAGGGAAATTACTTTCTCCAAGGAAGATTATGATGGACACCAGAGACAGAATTACTGAGATAGCAGATAATAAAAGAAAAGGAGAGGAGGACACTAAAGCTTTATTGGGCGACTATATCACTGCAGAGGAATTATGGGCGTGTACAACTTGTAATGCCTGTACAGATGCTTGTCCTATTGAGTTAGATCCTTTATCCATCATTATGGATATGAGAAAATATTTAGTAATGGAGCAGTCGGCAGCACCAACTGAATTGAATATGATGTTTACAAATGTAGAAAACAATGGAGCTCCTTGGCAATTCTCGGCAGCAGATAGATTAAATTGGAAAGATGAATAAATTAGTAGAAAAAAAAGTTGATGGAGAGTTAATATCTCCTGTATTACCAGATGATATTAAAAATTACCTGATTGATATTGATGGTACAATTTGTGATGATATTCCAAATGAGGAGCCAGAAAGAATGGCAACTGTAGAATTATATCCTGATGCTTTGGAAACTTTGAATAAATGGTATGATGAGGGGCATTATATTTCCTTTTTCACATCAAGAGTAGAGGATCATAGAGAAGTTACAGAGGTTTGGTTACAAAAAAATGGTTTTAAATACCATGGGCTTTTAATGGGTAAACCAAGAGGTGGAAATTATCACTGGGTAGATAATCATATTGTGAGAGCTACTCGTTTTGACGGTAAATTTACAGATTTAGTAGAGAAGGAAGTTTCCATACAAGTTTTTAAATCATAATACTATGAGTGAGTTACAAGTAAAAACATTGGCTGAATGTATGGCAGAAGGGAAACAGGTAGATATTCTTTTCTGGGTAGGAAGTGCAGGTAGTTTTGACGATAGAGCCAAAAAGATTACTCGTGCTTTTATTCAAATTTTGAATAAAGCAGCAGTGAACTTTGGTGTTTTAGGTTCAGAAGAATCATCATCAGGAGATGCAGCAAAGCGTGCAGGAAATGAGTTTTTGTTCCAGATGCAAGCCATGATGAACATTGAGGTGATGAATAGCTATAATGTAAAGCGTATTGTTACTACTTGTCCGCATTCTTACAATACCCTTAAAAATGAATATAAAGGTTTGGGTGGTGATTATAAGGTGCAGCACCATACTGAATTTATTACAGAGCTTTTAGCTGAAGGAAAACTAACGGTTACAGGAAATTTAGCAGGAACTAAGATTACTTACCATGACCCTTGCTATTTGGGTAGGGCAAATAATGTATATGATATCCCAAGGGAATTGATTAAGTCATTAGGAGTAGAATTGGTTGAAATGAAAAGAAGTAAGCGTAAATCATTCTGTTGTGGAGCAGGGGGTGCACAAATGTTTAAGGAACCAGAAAATGGGGCACAAGACATTAACATCAACCGTACGGAAGAGGCTTTAGCCTTAAAACCTGATATTATTGCTACTGGTTGTCCGTTTTGTAATACTATGATGACAGATGGTGTAAAAGCTGTTGATGAAGGAGCTGCTCAGGTAAAAGATATTGCTGAACTGATTGCAGAGAACCTGTAATGTTAGCTGATTTCGATACA
>CAJQHO010000036.1 GCA_905478185.1 uncultured Flavobacteriales bacterium
GATGATTACGACTATTTAGTTGGTTCAGCTACTTATCGCTATTCTGTTTTAGATGTTGCTTGGAATGCTGTAGAGGGGAGTTTTAATGCCTTAGATTCTGTACTAGATTTTGATAAAGTTTTATCAGCAGAATATGAGCAGGATAAGCAATATTCCTATGAGAAAAGAGGTCAGAAAACTATTAAACAAAAATCTGCTGAATTCTCAACTGCTTACCATGTTATGCTTGATGGCATGGTAGAAAGAAGATTACGACTTTCAATTAAAACAGTTGGTGATTTATGGTACTCTGCATGGGTAGATGCTGGTCAGCCAGTTTTAGAAGGCATGAAGGAAAGTGATATTCCTTTTGTAGAGGAAATAAAAATAGATGATAAAATCACCTCAGATGATGCTAGAGGACATCAGCATTAATTTAAATTTGGATTTTTAGGCATATTAGCCCAGATAGCATATTTTCTGTTTTTTGTTTTAATTAAATCAGTCCAAAGTGTAGGGTTGGAGTATTTCATGCAAATATCTTTATTTGCATTGTTAATAATCCATCCATCTTCTCTAATTTCTTCATTTAGTTGATTTTCTCCCCAACCAGAATAACCTGCAAAAAAACGAATATCATCTTTTGTGATTTCATTCTTTGACATTAAAGAAAGTACAGTGTCAAAATCTCCTCCCCAATAAAGCCCATCTATTACCTTTTCAGTATTTGGAATTAAATCCCCTAATGTATGAATAAAATGAATAGAGTTTTTTTCAACTGGCCCTCCAATGTATACAGGAAAATCACTTAACGGAATGTTATTTAAAATTTCATTAAGATGTATTTTAGTTGGATGATTTAAGACAAGCCCAATACTCTCATCAGAAGAATGATGTGTAAGTAACACAACACTTTTAAAAAAGACTGGGTCAGTTAAAGTTGGTTCAGAAATTAATAATCTTCCTTTTTTGGCGTTAAGCATAATTAGATACCTTTGTAAAACTTTTGTAAATATACATTTTGATATTTAATAGTAACTATGGATTTAAAAAATTTACGGCTTAATTATAAAAAATCATCAATTGATTTTAAGAATTTAGAAGACAATCCTATTTCTTTCTTTTTAAAATGGTTTGATGATGCATTAAAGGTAAATAAAGATGAAGCAAATGCTTGTGTACTCTCTACAGTGTCTGCAGAAAATAAACCTTCATCTAGGGTGGTTTTATTAAAATCAGTAAATGAGAAAGGATTTACATTTTTTACAAATTACAAGAGTAATAAATCCTTAGATATACAAAACAACCCTAATGTTTCTTTAAATTTTTATTGGCCAGAATTAGAAAGGCAAATTAGGATTACGGGTATTGCAGATCAGATATCTCCAAAAGATTCTGATGAGTATTTTAAAAATCGACCTAGAGAAAGCCAGATGGGAGCTTGGTTGAGTCATCAAAGTACTTCAATTGGTTTATATTATGATTTTATGGATACTTTAAATAAGCTAGAAAGCACATTTAAAGGTAAGGATATTGAGAGACCATTACATTGGGGTGGTTATTGCGTTATTCCCTCTAAAATTGAGTTTTGGCAGGGCAGACCCTCAAGGTTACATGATAGGCTGCTTTATGAGTTTGATGAAAATATTTGGAATAAAAAAAGGTTAGCACCTTAAGTACTAACCTTTATATTTTTGATTTGAAAGAAATTATTTCTTTTTTGCAACTGCTTTTTTAGTTTCCGTTTTCTTTTTAGCAACAACTTTTTTTTTAGTTACAGCTTTTGTTGCTTCTTCCTCTTTTTTAAGTTCCGCTTTCTTTTTCTTAGGCATAACTATCACTTCAGCAGTTTTTCTAGGCCTTGTAACACCATAAGTTCCCATAAAGATTTTACCCTTTCTTGATTTTTTATCTCCTTTTCCCATAATCTATTTAGTTTTCGTCAAATATATGAATTATTTTCTTTTCAATTTCTTTAAATAATCTTCTTCTATTTGTGTAGAGGATTTTATACTATTTCTAAGCCATTGTAAAAAAACTTCATCTTTCTCAATATCTGATAATTTCCAATCAATATTACTGTCTCTCATCTTATAAGTAAGGTGTTGTAGGCATAGAGAAACTGATACTGAAATGTTAAAACTTTCAGTAAAACCATACATTGGAATCTTCATTCTTTTATCGGCTAATTCCAAAGTTTCTTGGCTACACCCATTTACTTCTGCACCAAAGATTAATGCTGTTTTCTGGCTTGTAACATCTAAATCATAAAGTGTGCAGTCAGTATTATGTGGTGTGGTTGCAACAATTTGGTAGCCTTCAGCTTTTAACTTTTTGATAGCTTCAATACTGTTGTGCTTCTGTTTGTTGAACCTTTTGGTAGTAATCCATTTTTCAGCACCCATTGATACTTCTGAATCATTATTAAAAATATTGTCATTTTCAATAATATGAACATCTTGTATTCCAAAGCAATCAGCTGACCTTATTGATGCTGAAATATTTCTTCCTTGAAAAATATTCTCTAGTACAACAGTCATGTGTTTTGTTCTTTGTTGAATTTTTTCTTCAAATAGAATTCTTCTTTCATCAACAACAAACTCTTTAAGGTATTCAACTAAATCATAAGTTAGTTTACTCATAATACCTTATGATTATTAGTGATTTTATTCCCTTGTAAAAACTGCTCAATAGTCATGGGATTTTTTCCTTCAGCTTGTAAATTTAAAATAGAGATTTCATTATTTGAAGTTACAATATTTAAATAAGATTTATTATCTGTTTTAATGCTTGTAAGTTGTTTTGATTCTGACTTAATAACCTCACTTAAATGTATTTTAATTCTCTTTTGGAGTCCATTTTCATCTTGAAGTGTAAACCAGGCAGAAGGACAAATAGCAACATCTTTTAGTTTTGTTTGGCTATCTAAAAAAGGGGAGAGGCCTCTAATTAAATTGTGAATATCATTTGCTGATCTTCCCCAATCAATTTTAAGAAGTTCTTTAGTAAGTTTTGGAGCTTCCCTCATGTCTGAAGTTAAAACTTGAGCATTTTGTGTAGCATCTCCATCTCTGATGATTTCTAAAGTACTAGTTAGTAATCTACTTCCATTATTCATTAATGTATTATGAAGTTCTGCAGCAGTGGTATTATTAGTTAGATTTACTTTTTCTTGAAGAATAATTTCTCCAGAATCAATTTTATTGTCAATAAAAAAAGTTGTTATTCCTGTTTGGTTTTCACCATTAATTAACACCCAATTTATTGGTGCTGCACCTCTGTAATTAGGAAGGAGGGAAGTGTGTAGATTTATTGTCCCTAGTTTTGGAATACTCCACACTTTTTCTGGTAACATTCTAAAAGCTACAACAACAAATAAATCAGCAATATAGTTTTTTAACTCTGAAATAAATTCTTCATCTCTTAATTTTAAAGGTTGTAAAACAGGAATGTTATTTTCTAGTCCTACCTCTTTTACTACACAAGGTTTAAGTTGCTTACCTCTTCCTTTCCTACTGTCAGGAGGGGTTACAATAGCAACAATTTTAAACCCTTTTTTTAACAAGTATTTTAAGTTAGTAGCAGCAAAATTTGGAGTTCCAAAAAATATAATTTTCATATTACAAATTTATAAATGTAAATTAATCCTTATCCTTTCCATTGATATTTGTTTCCATACTTTCCAACCTTATCATTATCAAATAGAAAATTAAGAATATTTATAATTTCTTGCTCGTTTGTATTTGGAAGTAAAGTGCATATTTCTTCTAAGGAATGTTCTTTCTCTTGAAGATATTCTTTAATCTTATTAGAGATTCTTAAAAATTCTTTATCCTTAATATTTTTTCTTTTCTCAAGAACACAAACATCACAAACTCCACATTTTTCTGAATTTTCTTCACCAAAATAATGAAGTAACATTTTACTTCTACATGTTTTCTTAGTACTTATGTAGTCTGATATTCTATTAAGTTTATTCTTTTCATACTCCTTTCTCTTTTCCCATTTCACCTCATTTAACTGTAAGGCTTCAACATCTTTTCTGGCTTTAATAAAAGTAAGTTGAGGATTGCTGTTTTGCTCTTGATATTTTACAATTTCTAACTGTTGGAGTTTTATTAATAAACGCTTTACTTCTGTAACATCTGAATTATATCTTTCAGCTAGTTGTACTTCATTTATAAATACATAATTATTGAATAAATTTCCATAAGATCTTAAAAGCAACTTTATAAATCTATCATAATATTTATTAGAAATCTGAAACTTATAAAGCTCGGAATTATTTACATTCATTATTAATTTAGAAGGAGTGTGCAGTGTATCTGAGATTTTAAAGAGCTCTTCTTTTTCTAAATATTTTAATATGTTAAAAGTTTTTAAATAAGTTGAATTATACCTCTCGCTAAATTTTAGAATATTGAAAGGAATTGGTTCAATTGGTAAAACTCCCTCTGCTATTTGCAGGTAATTAGCAATATCTTGATAACACTTTTTTATATCTTTAATACTAGGATATCTAAGGCTTAATAATTTCTCTTGTTTTCTAATATCATTACTATTTGCAAGTAGAAATGCATAAGCAGTTTCGCCATTTCTACCAGCTCTACCCGCCTCTTGAAAATAAGCTTCAATTGTGGGTGGAAGTTCCAAATGTACAACAAGTTTCACGTCTGCTTTATCAATTCCCATTCCAAAAGCATTGGTAGCGACCATTATTCTGGTTTGGTTTTTTGTCCAACTTTCTTGCCTATCATCTCTAATTTTTGCAGAAAGCCCTCCATGATAGAAATTGACAGAAAATTTGTTTTCAAGTAAGAAGTGAGTGATTTCTTTGGCAGCTTTTCTACTTCCAACATATATGATAACTGAACTTTTAATTTTATTTAAAAGCTTAATAAGTCTTGATTTTTTGTCCTCTACATTATCAACTACATAACTCAGGTTACCTCTAGAGAAAGAGGATTGAATCAAGTTTTTCTCTTTGAAATTTAAACTTTCCTGTATATCATGAATAACAGAAGATGTGGCAGTGGCAGTAAGTGCTAAAACAGGAATGTTAGGGATTATTTCTCTTATTTCATCAATATGCCTAAAAGCTGGTCTAAAATTGTGTCCCCATTCTGAAATGCAATGTGCTTCATCAACAGTTATAAGGTTTACATTCATTTCCTTAATTCGAGTCTGAACTAATTCGTTTTGTAATTTTTCTGGAGATAGATAAAGGAATTTAATACCTCCATATATGCAATTTGTCAGGGCAGTATCTATTTCAGTAAAATGCATATTACTAGTAATAGCAACTGATTTTATTCCTTTAGATTTTAAGAAACGAACTTGATCGTTCATTAAGGCAATTAAAGGGGAGATGACAATGCAAATTCCTTCATTCAATAGAGCAGGAACTTGGTAGCATATTGATTTTCCACCTCCTGTAGGAAGTAAAGCTAAAGTATCTTTTATAGCAATTACGGAATTAATAATGTCCTCTTGTTTTAAACGGAAACTAGTATGACCCCAATATTTTATAAGTACATCAACTGCATTCATGAATTTCAAAGATATAAAAAAAGCCCCTGCATATACAGAGGCTTTAACGCATTATATTATGATTTGTTATTCTTGATCAGCTAAAAAACGCTCAGCATCTAAGGCTGCCATACAGCCAGTTCCTGCTGATGTAACTGCTTGACGGTAAACATGATCAGCAATATCACCTGCAGCAAATACTCCTGGTATTTTTGTTTTTGAAGTTCCAGGTTCAATGATTAAATAACCTGAATCATCCATTTCCAATTGCCCTTTAAATAAATCACTATTTGGTTTGTGACCAATAGCAACAAAAAACCCTGAAGCAGGAATAACTGTTTCTTCATTTGTAATATTATTTACAGCTGTTATACTTTCTACTCCAACTGCTCCTGGTTCACCATTAATACTTTTTGTATTATGATTGAAAAGCACTTCTAAGTTTGCTGTGTTAAATACCCTGTGTTGCATTGCTTTTGAAGCACGCATTTTATCCCTACGCACAAGCATAGTTACTTTAGTACACATTTTAGCTAAATAAGTTGCTTCTTCAGCAGCTGTATCTCCAGCACCTACAACTACAACTTCTTTTCCTTTGTAGAAAAACCCATCACATGTTGCGCAAGCTGATACACCATAGCCATTTAATCTTTTTTCATCTTCCATTCCTAACCATTTAGCTGATGCTCCTGTTGCAATAATTACTGTTTCAGCTAAAATAGTATCTTTTTCATCTACTTCTACTTTAAACGGACGCTCAGAAAAATCAACTTTAGTTACCATTCCCCACCTTGTATCAGTACCAAAACGTTCTGCTTGCGCTTTAAAGTCTTCCATCATCTCTGGTCCTGTAATTCCGTCTTTATATCCTGGGTAATTATCTACATCAGTAGTAGTAGTTAATTGTCCCCCAGGCTGTAAGCCCTGAATTACAACAGGTTTCATGTCAGCACGAGCAGCATAAATTGCAGCAGTATACCCTGCAGGTCCAGATCCAATAATTAAAACATCTGTTTTTTCTAAATCTTCCTTCATTTTTTCATTTTTTTAAATTAAAATATATCTATTATATTTGGTGAATATTCATAATCAATTGTAGTGCCTTTTATAATAGGAACTTTATAATATACTGTCCCATATCCTGTAAAAACACCTAATCCTCCATTAATATTGCTTAATAAGTTCATAGGTTCAGCAAATGGATTTCCATTTGTACCAACTTGCCTAATTAGTCCCCTCCAGAATTTCATTGAAGGTTCGTCTATCTGACAAAACTTGATTAATACTATATCTTCTTTAAGTTCTAATGTTGATCCATCATCACATTCTCTCTCATGAGAACTATTGTATGCTCCAGTAGGGAAACCATTTTCTTTAGGTTTTGGAAAATAGGTCTCAAAAGATTGTCCATTAATCAAAACATCTGATCCAGCATCTACAAATTGGAATGGAAAATCTTCTTTCTTTTTAGTTGTACAACTATCTTCATTAAAAGTATAATGTTCTAGCCTTTTACTTTTAATTAATATATTATTCTGCTGATCCGCTGGATCAGAGTATAAAGCTCTTATATCACATTTAAAATCTTTATCAGCAGTTTCGCTTTGTTGAACCCAAAGGCAATCAAGAGGAGTAGGGTTTGGTATAGTAGTTTCTGAAGTAATTATTTGATTATTCCAGTTTATTTCCAAATAATATGTTTTGCCTGCTTCTCCTAAAAAATCTACTAATCCAGAATTATCAATTAAATTAATATCTGTATAAATAAATGTTGAATCAAGTGGTGGTGGTAATTGTTCAAGCATAACAGAGTCTTTTCTTCCATCTTCATCATATGTCCAAACCTTTACAATTGCATCATTTACAATTATATCAAGTAAAGGATTGTCAGATATTGGATCAAAATACCCTTGATTCTTAGTTATGATAATATAAGGGGGAAAACCATTTTCAATAGCACCTTCTATAACAAGTTTGTTTTCTGCTTGAGGTAGGTCTAATGTTATCTCATCCTGACAAGAGATAAAAAAAATTGAAATAAAAAATAAGTATTTTTTCATAATTTAAAAATTAAAATTCCAGGTAACAGATGGTAAAATTGGAAAAATAGAAACCTGATAGGCTTTAGGTGTTACAGTTCCTTCTTCAAAACTTCCATCTTCCCCATCATTTGCTTCTAATGCGAAATAAATAAAATAAGGATTTTTTCGACTATATAGGTTGTAGATTGAGAAATTCCATGAAGATTGGAATTTCTTCTTTTTCTTAGGAGTATATGTTGCGCCTATGTCAAGCCTATGATAAGGGTCCATTCTAAATCCATTTCTAGAAGTAAATTCTGTATAAACATTTTCACCTATTACATATCGTTCATTAGGAAGTGTTATCGCATTCCCTGTTGCATAAACAAAAACACTACTTAATGTCCATTTATCAGTTAATTTATGAGTAGCTGTAATAGACAAATCATGTCTTCTGTCGTATTTAGCAGGAAATGCAATACCATCATTAACTTCATTAAAATACCTTGTTGTTTTTGATAGGGTATAGCCAATCCATCCTGTTGTTTTCCCTTTATTCTTTTTTATTAGCAATTCTATACCATAGGAATCTCCATCACCAAAAGCAAAAGCATCATCACTACTTGAATTAGTATTATCTTCAGGCAATACGCCTTCCTTATATTCAAGTAGATTCGTCATCTCTTTATAATATGCTTCAACTGAGGTCTCATACATATTATCTTTTAAATTCTTAAAATAACCTAAGGCATACTGATCAGCAAACTTTGGTTCTATGCCTGCAGAGCTTGGAACCCAAAGATCTGTTGGTAAACTTACACTTGAAGTTGAAGCTAAGTGAATATATTGATAGTTCTGAGTATATGCACCTTTAATAGAACTTGAAGTGTTTAGCCTATATCTAAATGAAAGTCTAGGTTCAATATGTCTGTAATTGTCCTGGTTTGTAGTAAAATCATTTTTAACGTAATCACGGAAACTTATATAACCACTATGCTGAAAAGAAGAATAACGTAATCCTGCATGTATTTTTACTACCTCAGAAACTTCAAAGTCATCTGATAAGTACAAAGCCCCTTCATTAGAATACTGTTTGAATATTTCATCAGGCTCAAATACTACCTCTCCAGATCTTCCACTTGCATTCCCAGGGGTAAACTCATGATAAGTATAATTGCTTCCAAACTTTATAGTATGTCTTTGATTTGGTTGATATAAAAAATCAACTTTAGTATTCCAATCATTAATTCCTGAGAATATTTTTAGTTCAAATTCACTTTGCGCAATATTAAATTCAAATCGATAATCTGAAAAGATTAATGATGTATTCATAAAAAGTTTATCATTAAATAAATGATTCCACCTTAATGAAGTAGTAGCATTTCCCCAGGGTATTTCAATTCCAATACCATTATCTGTATTGCCAAAGTTAAAAACATCTCGTCCAAAATAACCACTTAGATATAAACGGTCCTTGTCTGATATCCTATAATTAATTTTTGTTGTTAGATCATAAAAATAATAACCTGAACCACTAAATGGACTGTCCTTGGACATAAATGGTTTTGATAACACATCTATATAAGTTCTTCTTCCAGAAACAATAAATGAACTTTTTTCCTTCTGAACAGGGCCTTGAATTGTTAGTCTTGATGATAGTAGTCCAATCCCACCATCTACTTCATATTTTTTATTATTACCATCTTTCATGCTAATATCTAGAACAGAAGAAAGTCTTCCACCATATTCAGCAGGCATGCCTCCTTTTATAATATTAATGTCTTTAATAGCATCTGCATTAAAGACTGAAAAGAAACCAAAAAGATGTGCAGCATTATAGACCACTGCTTCATCAAGTAATATTAAGTTTTGATCAGGGCCACCACCTCTTACATAAAGCCCTGAGTTACCTTCACCACCTGACTGTATACCTGGTAATAGTTGTGCTGCTTTCATAATATCAACTTCTCCTAATATTACAGGTAACTGTTTAATATTATTAACTTCAATCTTGGCTTGACTCATATTGGAACTACTCACATTTTTATCTAACCTTTCACCGGTAACAATTACCTCTTCTTTAATTATTGCATCACTAGTTAATGACACGTTTAACCTTGTATTTTTATCTAAAGTAATATTTTTTGTAATTGATTTATATCCAATAAATGAATATTTAATTACATAATCTCCTTGAGGAAGTGTTAAAGAATAGAATCCGTATTGATTGCTTGCAGTTCCTTTATATGTTTGCTTATCATAAACAGATACTCCAATTAGATTCTCTCCTGAAGATTCATCCTGAACATAGCCGCTAATAGTGTAATTATTCTGTGCCAAAATATTAAAGCTAAAAAGCGCTATAACTAGAAGGAAGAAGTGTTTTAACATACATTTATTTTAATAGTGGCAATTATAATGGATTTGGTTTAAAAATATTGTATAAATTTTAATCATTTATTAATAAAAAATAAAGGAGACAAATGGAAGGAGTTAGATTATTGGAAGTTTCTATCTAAACCATTAACAGAATTTAGATATTGTAAAGTTGAGGATGTTATATTGTTATTTCTGTATTAGATATAAACTAATACTTACTTGTAACTAAAACATTTATTAGTCGTAAATAAAAGTAAATCAAAAATTAAAGAATCATGAAAAAATTACTTTTACCATTAGCATTATTCATTACAATCTCAGTCCTTTCACAAGGAGTAACAACTTCAAAAATAACTAGTATAAATACTCTTGAAAGAAATTCTAAAACAATATTCTTCTTTAAACAAGCAAGTAACAGTAATACTTCATTTCTACTAAAAGCTATGAATGAATCATCAAAAGACTTTACTAAATGTAAATGGATAAGTTCCTTAACTCATTCTGAACTTTCTTTATTTGTAAATAAATTAGATTTATTAGAAAATGGAGTAGATTTTGATTGTTCTTCATTTAGAATTAATTACAGAAAAAATAAAGTGGTTATAATCATACATGATACAAAATGTACTAGCGAGCATAAAACCTTCTATTTTCAAGAGTCATGTAATAGGAAACTTACATTCTCTTTAAGAGCAGATCAAATTTCAATATTATTAAAAGATTTGCAGAAGTCATTAGAGCAAGAACAATTGGTTATAAAATAACTTATTCACACTTTTGGAACTGCCCATTGTTATAGACTGCAAGGGCTTTTCCCTTTAGTACTTCTCCGATAAATGGAGTATTTACTGATTTTGATTTGATATCTGTTACTTTAAATTCCCATTCTAAATCAGGGTTAAATAAAGTGATATTTGCAGTTTCTCCTTCTTGTATTTTAAGTTTAGGAAGATTTAAAGTCTTCCTAGGATTTATAGCTATTTTCTCAATTATGATATCAAGTTTTATTTTAGGTAGTATGTGTTTTCCAAGTAATCCAAAAGCAGTTTCTAATCCAATTATTCCATTTGCAGCATTGTCAAACTCTATCTTTTTGTTTTCTTCATCTTGTGGGGTATGGTCTGTTGAAATTACATCTATTGTACCATCAATTAAAGCATTGATTAGTGCGGTATTATCATCTTTTGTTCTTAATGCTGGCATTACTTTGTATCTAGTGTCAAAGTTATTTATTGCTTCATCAGTTAAAAAGAGGTTGTGTAAAGCAACATCTGCAGTTATTTTCAATCCTTTTGCCTTAGCATCTTTTACTTTTTTGGCACTTTTTTCAGTGCTTAAGTAACTTAAATGAAACCTGCTATTAGTATATTCTAATAAATTTAAATCTCTGTCAATCATCATTTCTTCTGCTAATGAAGGAATTCCTTTTAGCCCTAATTTTGTTGATGTAACCCCCTCATGCATATATCCATCATTTGCAATTGAATTGTCATTTGGGTAATTCATTATTAACGCATTACAATCTTTAGAGTAAAGCATGGCAATTTTTAGCACTTCATTTCTGCTCATTGAATTTTTATCATCAGTAAAAGCCAGGCACCCAGCATTACACATATCATGCATTTCAACAATATCATTACCTTCTCCATTTTTAGTAATGTTTGCAGCAGGAAAGATGTCAATAATATTTCCTTTTGTAGAATTCTGTATGAATTTAATCATACTCTTATTGTCAATTGCTGGTTTGGTATTTGGCATTAGCATTACTCCAGTAAACCCTCCTTTTAAAGCTGCATTACTTCCGCTTTCAAGAGTTTCTTTCTGTTCGTATCCTGGCTCTCCAAAATTAGCATGTAAATCAAACCAGCCTGGTGATAGGTGTAAGTTTTTAGCAGAATATTCTATTTCAGTTCCGTTAGCAATTGATTCTTGACATGACTTAATGTTCTTTGCTATCTTATCAATTTTACCGTTTTTAACAAAAACATCACAAATAGTATTATGGTGTTTACTATTAGAGTCAATTATTCTTGCAGATTTGATTAATACATTCATAGTTTGATCAGTTTTATTAGTAGTATTTCAATTGCGAAAAAGAGTAATGATAGGAGTAGAGCAATTTTCCAAAATTCTTTTCCGTTTTGTTGTTCCTTTATTTTTCTTGATAAAGCAGCTGTACTGCTATCAATAATACTAGCATTTGAAATGTTTTGTCTTGTAAAATATTCTTCTATTTGATTCGTGCTTAAAGGTTTATTTTCACTCTCAAGGGTATTATAATTAAATGCAATTTTATCAACTACTTTATTTTCGTATTTCAGATCATAAATTCCATTTGTTTTAATCTGATTATTAGTATTGTATAATTGCTCAGAATTTATTGTTCTTAAAGTTGGAATAATATCAATATTAGCTGTTGTTAAATGAGGAAGATCATTGCTGGAATTTGTGTAATTACTTCTAAAGTCATTAGTTTTTCCTAGTATATTGTAAAGTGAATTAACTTTAATTGCGCTAGTTGCAATATTTATGAAAATTGGTACAAATAAAGCATGAGAAGTGAGAGTGGTGAATTCACTTTGAAGCGGACTTGCAAACTGATAAATAACACCTTTTCCTTTACTAAAGGACACTAAGAAATCTTTGTTATTTTCTAAAGAAAGAATCCTTGTTCTTTTGTAATTCTTTTCCATGGAGTAGCATTGTTTTACTGTAGGATAGTTTAAATGTTTTGCTTTACTTTTAAATACATTATTAAATAAAGGATGTTCTAAGTTTAAGTTGCTAATTTTTAATCCAAATAATGAGTTTTCTTTTTCTGATAAAGTATTCAGACCTAAGGAAGATAGAGATATATTATAGCTAACTAATTCCCTTTTAAAGGGAGGGATAATTGCAATACTTCCTCCATTATTCGCAAAAGTAATCAGACTGCTAATTAAACCAGAATTGATTTGTTCCACTTCATTTATTATTATTAAATTTTGATTTTTTAAAGTGTTGAAATTGATGTTATTTACTTGTGTGCTAGAAAAGTTAAAAAGTGAAGTGTCAGTATTAAACAGGGTCTTGATTGCTTTGTTTTCTTCCGATTGATTGATGCAATACACATTCACTTTAGCAGTTTTTAAAAAACTAAAAAATAAAGAATTATCAAAAGAAATAGGGGAGTCATTTGTGCGTATTTCTCCACTAATTATTTTTGTATTTTTAGTTGAAAAGTTAAAAGTAATTGTTTTCTTTTCATCAGCTAATAAACTAATGTATTGTTGTGATTTTTGCTGTTCATTAATATTCAAGAAAACTACTTCATCAGTAATATTTTCAATGCCTTTATTGCTGACTACTACATGTAATGCAATTTCATTATTTGAAGTAAAAATAGGGCTATTGATATAACAGCTGTCAATACAAATATTGCTAACCTCCTGGTTTTTTACAGGAATAACAAATAACTGAGTACTGCTGTCAATATTGTTTAAGTTGCTTAATAAAGTTGTACTTTCTTGCAAATCACTTATAAAGTAAAGATGGCTATCTTCATTAATAATTGATTGTTGTTTACCTATAATTTGATTTATGCTTTTATCTAAAGCAGAAGGGGTGATAACATCAATATAATCTAGAATAACTTCAGCTGTATAATTGCTGTTATGTTTAACTTTAAAATCATTTGTAATCAGGTAAAACTCGCTCTCAGCAGGATAGGATTGAATAATCATTCTTGCCTTTTCTTTGGCTATTTCTATTAAATTTCCTTCACCAAAATCAGCATCCATACTTAAAGAGTTATCAATATAAATAAAGATATTCTCTGTTTTTTGTTGATTTTTTATTGGAATATAAGGCTTTGAAAATGCTAAAACTAAAAAGGCAATTGCTAAAATTCTACTCAGTAGAATTAGGATGTTTTTAAGGTTGGATTTCTTTTTATTTTCTTCTTTAATTTCCTTTAAAAAGCGAATGCTACTAAAGTAGATTGTTTTATGTTTTCTGAAATTAAAAAGGTGAATGAGAATCGGAATTGCTATTGCAAAGAGGAAGTAAAGCAGTTGTGGGTTTTGATATCTCATCAAAGTGCAAAATTAAACTATTTACACTATTTATGGCTTCTTTTAATCTAAATTATTTTTCCATCCTTCATTTCTAGCTTTCTATCAGCTAAATCCGCAAGAACATCATTATGTGTAATAACAACAATTGTTTGTCCTTGTTTTTTGTTTAATTTTAAGAAAAGTTGGTGTAATTCATCAGCATTTTTTGAGTCTAAATTACCTGAAGGCTCATCTGCTAGTAGGATAGAAGGAGAGTTGATTAAAGCTCTAGCAACAGCAACTCTTTGTTGTTCACCACCTGACAATTCATCTGGCTTGTGTTCTGATCTATCTTTAAGTCCTAAAAGTTCCAAAAGTTCCATCCCTTTCTGTTCTACTTTTTTCTTGTTTGTACCATTTATATAAGCGGGCAAACAAATATTTTCAAGAGCTGTAAATTCGTTTAATAAATTATGAAACTGAAAAACAAATCCAATTTCCTGGTTTCTGAACTTTGAAACGTCTTTCTCTGAAAGATTCTTAGTTTCTCTGCCATTTATTACTAACGATCCCTCTTGAATTTTATCGAGTGCACCTAAAAGTTGGAGTAAAGTAGTTTTTCCTGCTCCTGAGGCTCCTACAATACTAACAAATTCACCTTTTTCTATATTTATATCTACGCCTTTAAGGACTTTTAGATTGTCATAGGAATAATGTATGTTGTTTGCTTGTATCATTTTCTGAGGTAAAGATAATCTAAATAATAAATTACTTTTAATGAAAGACTATTTTGTTGAGCTAAGTTAAATGATTCTTCCACATTATTAACCCAATGATTTATTAAGATGTCATCTTCATTGTCAATAGCATTTTTCCAAACTAGGCTCATTTGACTTCCTGGAGCAAACCGCCAGTTAAATGCTATGTCAGACGTCCAAGTAGTATAATTTATATTATGTTCCCCAACATATTGACTTTCATTTAAGTAACCATCATCACTCAATAATTTGAATTCTAAATTTTTAACTTGATCCATATGATATCTTAGCTTGACTGATAGGTCCATCTTATTATTTAAAATGTAATTTGCACTTAACACATTAGTAATCATATATGTGTTTCGTTTAGCAAAAATATAATCAATTTGTGGAGGTTCTATAAATAAACCTGAAGTATCATTTGTAACAAATCCAATATCATTGTATCTATTTTTAATAGATAACACATACCTTAGAGATATATTATCATTTATCCGCCATCTAGGTGATATTCTATAGTTATATCCATTACCTTTATATAATGGATTTAAAACTCCTCCAGCTCCAATATCAATAGCAAGTTTCTTTCTATAATCTGTTGAAAACCATCCGCCACCAGCTATTGATTTTGACCTTTTAAGTGGATGTGTTAAATCTCCTGTTCTTGCCTCATAAAAATCATTCATCTCATAAGGATTAATATTAGTGCGTATAGAAATAGTAGTGTAGTTTTTTAGCGTTATACGTGCTGATGCTGCTAACTCTAGGTTAACAAATTTTTGATCAGTAAATAAAGTTTGGTGATTTATAGAAGTGCTTATATTTGAACTTACAAATCTTTTATTTTCGTTAAACTGATGATAGCTTAGAGATAGGCCATTTGTTATCTCATTATTTGAATATAAGAACCCTAAATCATTAGGGTTGTATTTATCATCCTCAAAAAAAGTATACAAATCATATTGATAATTCCCATTTGTTTTTCCTACTGCCAACATACCGGCCAATCCTTTTGTAAAGTTACTTCCTTCAAATTCCTGACTCATTTTCAATTTTCCAACATATACTCGAGTATTCTCTTTATTGTTGATTCTTGTAAAAATGCCCGTTACATTTGCATCCTTTCCTTGCCCATTTTGAACCATATGTGTATTCATTAAGCTTACTGATGAACTATTTCCAAAAGCCTGATCAAATATCATTACATTATAATTGGTTAGTGGATCTTGCACTGTTTTATTTGTTACAGCATTAAGTAAAGCAATTCCTAATCCATTTTTTGTTCTTCCAGTAACTTTTGAAGCATTTAATAAGTCATCTTGCAGTCTTCTGCTATAAAACATATCACCTCCTTTATTAAAAAGCTCAGTTCCTTCATTAAAAAATTGTCTCTTTTCTTCATATTTCACTTCAAAAGGGGAGAGGTTTAATACCATGGCATCAGCCGAAACTTGGCCAAAATCAGGAATAAGTGTCATATCAAGAGTAAAACTCTCGTTAATTCCATATTTAAGATCTATACCGTAATTATACGTAAAGGTAGCATCTCCATCATACACATCTGCATAAATGGATGCATAAGGCATAAATGAAAGGCGAATAGGAGAATTAATATCTTTAATGCCATCAAGTAGCCCAGCTTGTAATGCAAAATTAGTATACTCTACATCAATAGGATTCCAGCTATAATCTTCACGGCTTCTTCTTATACTTCTTGCCATATTAACTGACCACTGTTTATTATCATCTGGGAATCTTAATTGAGAAAAAGGAATGGCTATTTCCAATATCCATCCCTTGTTGTTTATTTTCACAGCTGATTTCCAAACTGCATCCCAAGAATTATCATAGCTAGTGGAGCTGATTTTTGCATCTGCTTGAACTCCAGCAGCAGTTACAGCAAATTCATATTCAACTTGCCCATCATTAAATGGATCAATAAATATACCAAATAGATCAGTATTTACCATCTTTTCATCCCTTATTCCAAGTTCTGTTAAGATACTATCTGGAGCGTTATCATACATCATTATTCCAAAATAGATGTTCTTACTATCATAGCAGATCTTCACCTCAGTTCTTTGATTGTTTCTTTCTGGTGTTCCGTTATTTGGAGAAATTTGAGAGAAATTGTTTGCAATATCTATCTTAGTCCAAACATTATCATTTAGATCTCCATCTATTTTAGGTGCATTCTGCACTTTTTCTATATGATATACTTTCTTTTCTGAAAATTGACCAAAAGAAAGAAGAGGTAAAAGTGTAAAAAAGAGTAGAAGACCTTTAAAATTCATTAGGTTAAAAATTTGAAGCGCAAATATATAATTTTATCGCAATAGAAGATTGTTATTCAAATCAATCGTATATTTTTGCAGCACTAAAAAAACAGATAATGAATTTACACGAATATCAAGGAAAAGAATTACTAAATAGCTTTGGTGTAAGAATACAAAGAGGAATAGTTGCAACAACAGCTGAAGAGGCTGTAGCTGCTGCTGAGAAATTAAATACTGATACTGGTACTAGCTGGTGGGTAGTTAAAGCACAAATTCATGCTGGTGGTAGAGGCAAAGGTGGAGGAGTAAAATTGGCTAAATCATTAGATGAAGTAAAGTCAATTTCAAATGATATTTTAGGAATGCACTTAGTTACTCCTCAAACTTCAGCTGAAGGTAAATTAGTACACCAAGTACTTATTTGTGAGGATGTATATTACCCAGGGGAAAGTGAAACTTCAGAGTTTTACATGTCTGTTTTATTAAACAGATCAACTGGAAGAAACATGTTAATGTACTCTACTGAAGGAGGAATGGATATTGAAGCGGTTGCTGAAGAAACTCCACACTTAATATTTCATGAAGAGATTGATCCTAAAGTTGGTTTGACAGCATTCCAATGCCGTAAAATTGCTTTTAATTTAGGTCTTTCAGGTGCTGCTTTTAAGGAAATGACAAAATTTGTATTCGCATTGTATACTGCTTATGATAAAACAGATTCTTCTTTATTTGAAATTAACCCTGTACTTAAAACTTCTGATGATAAAATAATGGCAGTTGATGCAAAAGTATCTTTAGATGAAAATGCATTATTCCGTCATAAAGGTTTCTTGGAGTTAAGAGACACTAGAGAGGAGGATGCAACTGAGGTAGAAGCTGGTAAATTTGGACTTAACTTTGTAAAGTTGGATGGTAATGTAGGTTGTATGGTAAATGGTGCTGGTTTGGCTATGGCTACTATGGACATCATCAAAATGGCGGGTGGTAGCCCGGCTAACTTCTTAGATGTTGGTGGTACTGCTGATGCTAAAAGAGTGGAGCAAGCATTCCGTATTATCTTAAAAGATGAAAATGTAAAAGCCTTATTGGTAAATATTTTTGGAGGTATTGTAAGATGTGATAAAGTAGCACAAGGTATTGTAGATGCTTATAATAATTTAGGTGATATTAATATCCCTTTAATTGTTCGTTTAGAAGGAACAAATGCCGTTGAAGCTAAAAAACTAATTGATGAAAGTGGACTTAAAGTTGAATCAGTTATATTACTGCAAGAAGCTGCTGATAAAGTTGCAGAAGTATTGGCTTAGATCAATGATTTTATAGCTATTATAAAGCCCACCAATTTGGTGGGTTTTTTTATATTTGCCTTATGCAAAAACAATCTTTTATAATTGATGGAAGTGCAGGAAAGCCTATTCTTATTGATATTACTTTTAAGAAAACTAACTGCCCAAAAAATATAGTTCTTTTTTCTCATGGGTTTAAAGGCTTTAAGGATTGGGGACCTTTCCCAAATATAGCTGAGCACTTTGCTGAGAATAATTTTGTATTTGTAAAATTTAATTTTTCCTATAACGGAACTACAATTGTTAATCCAATGGATTTTGAAGACTTAGATGCTTTCGGAAATAACAACTTTAGTAAAGAGTTAGATGATTTAGGCTTAGTTATTGATTATCTGACAACTAGTAAAGAATTAAATAAGGAGTTTAAAAGTAATCAGATTACATTATTTGGGCATAGTAGAGGTGGAGCTATCTCACTATTAAAGTCAGTTGAAGATGATAGAATTGCCAATGTTGTGAGCTGGGCATCTCCATCAAATTTTATTGATAGATTACCAAAAGAAGAAAAAGCTGCTAAATGGAAACAAACTAATGTAGCTTACATTTACAATGGAAGAACAAAACAGAATATGCCTATGTATTATCAGTTTTATGAAAATTGTATAGCAAATGCTGATAGGTTAAATATTGAAAAAGCTGTTTCAAACTTAAAAGTTCCTCACCTGCATATTCATGGTGATGCTGACCCTACTGTATTGATTGAAGAAGCGCATAATATGAAAAGTTGGAATAAAAACACTATACTACATATTATTAAAGATGCTAATCATGTATTTGATAGTTGTCATCCTTATTATTTAAGTAAATTTCCAGCTGATTTGCAAAAAGCTATAGATGTTACTATCGCTTTTTTAAAAGATAATTAGATAAAGATTTTAGTAAATTACTAAATGATTTTTGCCATTAATAATTCATCTTCATATTTTCCATTAACTAAAAAAGCATTCCTTTTAATTCCTTCTTCTTCAAAACCTGTTTTTTGATAGAGTGATATAGCCACCTTATTAGTTTTAGCAACTTCTAATTCCAATCTAGTTATTCCATTATTTATTGCATATTCTTCTATAGTATTTATTAATTTTGTTCCATAGCCTTTACCCGTGTATTCTTGTAGAATTGCTATTGCTAAATTCATGCAATGTTTTTTTCTGTTTGCAGTAAAGATATTTCCAAAAACGTAACCTACTAGTTTTTTATTATCCTCAAGTACAAAAGTTAAGGATCCTTTTTCTAGCTGCTCTTGTATGTTTTTTCTTTGCTGTTTAATTGTGCTATTACGCTCATCTTTTTCATAAAGTAAGAAAGTAGTCTCAGCATCTAATTTTTTTAACAGATTTAAAAGATTCTTAGCATCTTCAATTTGTATTTTTCTTATCTCCATATAATTTAAGTTTTAAAAGAGTAAACGAGCAGAAGGAGTTTCGTTTTGGTCAGCAAAATCCTTTTCTAAAAATTTAAAATAACCTGATATCGCAATCATAGCTGCATTATCAGTGCAATATTCAAACTTAGGTACATATAGCTTATAATGCTTTTCATTTGCTAATTGCTGTAATTCACTTCTTAAGTAAGAGTTGGCTGATACTCCACCAGCAATTGCTATTTCTTTTATCCCAGTTTGTTTTATAGCTTTTTGAAGTTTATTTAATAAAATTGTAACAATACTGTGTTGTATTGATGCACATAAATCTTCAAGGTTCTCCTTAATAAAGTTAGGATTCTTTTGAGTGTTATTCTGTATTTTATACATGATTGAAGTTTTTAGTCCACTAAAACTAAAATCTAAGTTTTTAATGTTTGGTTTGCCAAACTCAAAAGCAAGTATATTTCCATTTTTTGCATGCTTATCAATTAATGGCCCTCCAGGATAAGGTAGCCCAAGTATCTTAGCTGATTTATCAAAAGCTTCACCAGCAGCATCATCTAGAGTATTACCAATTACTTCCATGTTACTAGGGCTATCAACCCTAACAATTTGAGTGTGTCCTCCTGAAACTGTTAGACATAAAAATGGAAATTCAGGCATTGGCTCTCCTTCATCAATAAAGTGGGAGAGGATGTGCGCTTGCATATGATTTACAGTAATTAATGGAATATTCATTCCTAAAGCAAACGATTTTGAAAATGAACTTCCTACTAGTAATGATCCTAAAAGTCCAGGGCCTTTAGTAAATGCGATTGCATCTATATCTTCTTTATTGATATTTGCTTTTTTTATTGCTGTATCAACTACTGGTATTATGTTTTGCTGATGTGCTCTAGATGCTAATTCAGGAACTACACCTCCGTAAAGGGAATGTATTTCTTGGTTAGCTATCTCATTTGAAAGGATTTTCTGCCCATTTAGTATTGCTGCTGAAGTATCATCACATGACGATTCTATTCCTAATATAATAGGCTCCTTACTCATCTAGGTTTTTTAATGAATGTCCCATTTTATCTCTTTTAGCTTTAAGATAAAGTTTATTATGCTTATTAGAAGCTATTTCAATAGTTACTGACTCCACTATTTCAATTCCATAACCCATAAGTCCAACTCTTTTCTTTGGGTTGTTACTAAGTAATTTTACTTTACTTACATTCATTGCTCTTAAGATTTGAGCTCCTACACCATAATCTCTATCGTCAGCATTAAACCCTAATTCTGTATTTGCCTCAACAGTATCTCTTCCTTTTTCTTGTAGTTCGTATGCTTTAAGTTTATTAAGAAGTCCTATTCCCCTTCCTTCTTGGTTCATATAAACTAACACGCCTTTTCCTTCTTTTTCAATTTGTGTCAAAGCTTGTTCTAACTGTGGTCCGCAATCACATCTGCAACTCCCAAATATATCTCCAGTCATACATGATGAATGAACTCTCACTAAGATTTCATCATTAGCTTCCCATTCTCCCTTGTAAATTGCTAAATGCAATTGATCATTTGTAGTTTGCTTGTAAGCTTTCATTTTAAAATCACCATATTCAGTTGGTAATGCTACATCTGCTTCTTCTGATATTAAAGTTTCATTTTTAATTCTATATTCAATTAAATCTTTAATTGTGATGAACTTTAAATCAAACTTCTCAGCTATTTTAAATAAATCATTTGTCCTAGCCATTGTACCGTCTTCATTCAAAATCTCAACAATAACTCCAGCAGGTTGCAACCCTGCTAATCTTGCTAGATCAACAGCTGCTTCAGTATGTCCTGCTCTTCTTAATACACCACCTTTTCTTGATTTTAATGGAAATATATGACCAGGCTTACCTAATTCTTCAGGTCTTATATTTGGATCAACAAGAGCTTGTACAGTTTTAGCTCTATCTTGTGCTGAAATTCCTGTTGTACAACCATGTCCAATCAAATCAATTGAAATAGTGAATGGTGTTTCAAAAGCAGCAGAATTTTTACCAATCATCAAATCCAATCCTAATTCATCACATCTACTTTCTAATAAAGGGGTGCAAATTAACCCTCTTCCATGAGTAGCCATAAAGTTAATCATTTCTGGAGTAGCTAGCTCAGCAGCAGCAACAAAATCTCCTTCATTCTCTCTACTCTCATCATCAATAACAATTACTACTTTTCCTTCTTTAATATCAGTAATTGCTTCTTCTATAGTGTTAAATTTCATATTGTAATTTTGATGGTGCAAAAATAGTAGATTTTACTGTAATTGTTTCTTTTTTATTGGCCTTTTAAAAAGCATAGTCAAATTTGAAAAATCAAATAGTTTAGCATCATTCTTTGATTTATAAATTAGAAATATTGCTAATGGTAGAAATACTAAATTAGCCAACCACATGCCTTCAAAAGCTTGCATGCTTAAGTCTTTTGCTGATTTTTCCCCTACCATATTTACTACATGAAAAAGGATAAAGAATAAAACTGATACAAGTACTGGAATGCCAAAACCACCTTTCCTGATAATTGAGCCGAGTGGGGCTCCAATTAAAAAGAGAAGTAAACAAGCTACTGCAAGGCTTAATTTTCTATGCCATTCTATCTTATGTTTTGTAATGATTATCTTTCTGTATTCTAAGTCATCTTTATTTGATTTTACAACTGACTTTAGCGCTCTTAGCTTGTTAATAGCAATATCATATTGTTGCTTTTTTTCAGTAGGAGGTAGGGTGTTTAAATTAATGATACTATCAACTTCTGTTGAAGTTTTATACTTATTTGTAATGTTTTTAGAAAAGAGTTTCTCCTTATCTTTATACTTAATCTCTAACGAATCAATTGCGAAATCTAATTGCTTGTTATTAAGCATTGCATAATGCCCTTTGTAAAGTTTTTCACTATTAGTTGATTTGCTAAAACTTGCTAAATCAAACCTTATTAAATCTTCCTTAAAATGAGTTGTTCTATAAGGGTTTTTCTTCTTTTTATCTGGAATATCAATATAAGAATGACCATTATAAAGTATTAATTCAAGAAATTTTTCATCTGGAGTTAACTGCATAATTCCACTCTCTGCTATAATTACTTTATCATTACCACTTTTTGATGTATGGTCATAAATAATGATATCTTTAAGTGTGTTGTTAGAAGTGTTCTTCTCATTAATTTTAATGCTAAATCCCTCAATATCTTTATAGAAAATCCCTTCTTTTATATTTAAAGAGGGTTTCTTTTTTTGAATATCATATATCATGGAACCATTCTTTAAATTTGCAATTGGCATTACATAATTTGAAAACAGAAATGAACCATAACTTAGCGTGATTACAAGTAAAGTTATAGGAAATAACATCCTAGGCAATGATATTCCTGCTGATTTGAGTGCTACTAATTCGTATTGTTCTCCTAGTTTTCCAAAAACCATAACTGATGCTAAAAGCATGGCAATAGGCAATGCTATTGGAATAAATCTTGCTGATGCATAAAAAAGAAGTAGGGCTATTTGATTAAAATCTAATCCCTTTCCAACTAAATCATCAATATATTTCCATAAGAATTGCATTAAAAGCAAAAATATTGCAATAAAAAAAGTTGCAATAAATGGTCCTAAAAATGATTTAACAAGAAAAACGTGTAGCCGTTTCATTAAAGTAAAGTACTAAAATTTAAGAGCCAATTGCTCTTTTAAGTTGATCAATCTGTTTTGTCCAAAGATTAGTTTGCTCTTCTTTTTCATCTTCATCTTCAGCAAAATCAGTTACTATAAGAGCGACATCTTGTGTCATTTCATCAATCTGTATTTTGAATTCAAAATAACTTTCAGCTTCATCATCATCTGCCCATTTAAATCTAATATATTGGTTATCTTTCTTCTTTAAAAGTTTAGCATCTTGCTTGTGTCCATCCCAAAAAAACGAATAAATTTTATCTTTAATAATAACATCATTAGCAAACCAAACAGCTAATCCACTAGGGTTACTCAACCGATTATACAAAATACTTACAGATGAAGTTATTTGAAATTCTAGGTTATATTTAATTAAATCTGACATAATATTGTTAGCAAAGATATGCTTATTTAAAGGATTTATTTAAAGCTGTAAAATTAAATTTTAAAAATTCCTTAAATAAGTAAGCAGAATAAGTGAAAATAATATATTTGCAACCGTTTTGGCGTGGTAGCTCAGTTGGTTAGAGCGCAGGATTCATAACCCTGAGGTCGGGAGTTCAAATCTCCCTCACGCTACTAGATTTAGAGGACCCTTTTTAGGGTCTTTTTTTGTGCCCAAAAATAGGGATGGTAGAACAAATGGGTATTTTCCTCCCTCTTAAAATCACAAAATTTTCATATTTCAATCATTTTGCTTATTATTGTTTGACAATTTATTGAAAAGATGAAAAATAAATCGGGTAAGTTTGATAGACAAAGAAGTAATAAGGTTCCAAATGGTTAGAAAAATATTTAAAATAGTTTACTAATAGATTTAAGAATAACCTTAAAAATCCTAAAAAATTCATGATAAGAGCAAGTTAATGTATGTTCATATACTTAATTCAAATTCATTATTTTATAAAATAACTGATTACTCAGAAATTCCAAATAATTACTTAAGTTTTTTTTAGTAGATTGGTTAGTGGTGCAAAAAGTGGTGCAAATTTTAGTTTGTAAGCTTACTGTAATCTAGTGAAAAGGGTAGAGGTTGTAATCTTGCTACCCTTATTTTTTTCTCTTCATATTTTGGTGGGCCTCTCGGTCCTTATTTCGAACTTTTTTTAAAAAAAATTAATATTTTTGTAACATGAAAATTAAAACATTATAAAATGAATCATAAATCTAGTAAAATAATAACAAAACAAATTATTTCATTCTTCATATTTATTACTACTCTTAATGTAAGCTACGCTCAAGGATACGTTAGCGAAACTATACAGCATGATGGTTTGATAAGAGAATATAGCATATATATTCCAGCAAGTTATGATGGAACTACAAATTTTCCTTTACTATTTAATTTACATGGAGGAGGTGGTACTATTGCTTTTCATATTGGTATCGCAGATATGAGTCCTATCGCTGATACGGCAAACTTTATTGTTGTTTATCCTCAGGCACGCCAAGACCCAAGTGATGGAAACTCTTTCAACTGGATTGCTAAAGTCCCAGGCACTTTTGATGATGTGCCCTTTTTTAGTTCATTGATAGATACCATTGCTAGTAATTACCAAATAGATCAGAATAGAATATATGCTTGTGGTTATTCATTAGGGGGTGATATGTCCTTTGAGCTTGCTTGTAAACTCAATAGCAGAATTGCAGCTATAGCTCCAGTAGCAAGAACCATGCAAGCCAATCCAAATAGTTTTTGCTCTCCGGTGCATCCCACTGGAGTTCTTACAATACTTGGTACGGATGACTTAACTTCTCCATACAATGGGATAATATATCAAGGGGTTGAATATTATCTTTCTGCAGCAGCAACACATAGTTATTGGGCAACGCATAACA
>CAJQHO010000037.1 GCA_905478185.1 uncultured Flavobacteriales bacterium
CTCTCCACCATGATGAGGAGTAACGGTTACGCTTACACTTTTGGGTGCGATACTTTTAAAGTAGTTAGTAAATAATGTAGTAATTTCTTCATCAGATTGATTAGGAACCAATCGCATAGAAATTTTTGCATAGGCTTTAGAAGCAATTACTGTTTTTGCTCCTTCACCCGTATATCCTCCCCAAATTCCGTTTACATCTAAAGTCGGGCGAATTCCAGTACGCTCCATAGTTGTGTATCCTTCTTCCCCATGAACATCCGATAAGTCCAATGCTTTTTTGTATTTATCTAATGAGAAAGGGGCACGTGCAATATCTTCTCTTTCCTCTGCTGAAAGCTCCACTACATTATCATAAAATTTTGGAATTGCAATATGATTATTTTCATCTTTCATTTTTGCAATCATTTCACATAAAATATTGATAGGATTCGCAACTGCTCCTCCGTATAATCCTGAATGCAAATCTCTATTTGGACCTGTAACTTCTACCTCCAAATAGCTCAGCCCTTTCAGTCCAGTTGTGATGGATGGTGTATCGTTTGCAATAATTCCTGTATCTGAAATTAAGATGGCATCGCACTTTAACCTTTCTTTATTTGCTTTTACAAAAACACCTAAATTTGCAGAACCTACTTCCTCTTCTCCTTCAATCATGAACTTTACATTACACGGTAACGTATTTGTATTCATCATCAATTCAAAGGCTTTTACATGCATGTAAAATTGTCCCTTATCATCACAAGCTCCTCTTGCGAAAATTGCGCCTTCAGGGTGAATGTCTGTTTTTTTAATGACTGGCTCAAATGGACCGCTTATCCATAATTCTAAAGGAACAGCAGGTTGCACATCATAATGTCCGTACACCAAAACCGTTGGTAAATTGGTGTCAATAATTTTCTCTCCATAAACGATAGGATAGCCTTCCGTTTTACAGATTTCAATATTATCAGCCCCCGCATCCTTCATTGCTTTTGCTACTGCATCCGCACAGTTTAAAACATCCTCACTATAAGCAGGATCAGCTGAGATAGATGGTATTTTTAAAAGGTCAATTAATTCGTTAATGAATCTGTCCTTATTTTCGTTTATGTAATTATTTATGTGTTCCATTTTTTATTTTATTAGAATTTCTCCTGTCATTTCTGTTGGGATTTCAACTCCCATTATTTTAAGTATAGTAGGGGCAATATCTCCTAGCTTTCCGTTTTCTATTTTTTTAAAACCTGTATTAAGCGCAAAGCAAGGAACCAAATTAGTACTATGTGCTGTGTTGGGTGAGCCATCCTCATTGATGGCAAAATCTGCATTCCCATGGTCGGCAATAATGATAAAAGCATAATCATTTTTTAGCCCTTCTTCAACTACTTTTCGAGTGCAATTATCTACTGTTTCGACCGCTTTTTTAATTGCATTATAATCACCAGTATGCCCAACCATATCTGGGTTTGCAAAATTCAGACAGACAAAATCAGTTGCTCCTTTTTCTAATTCTGCAACAATAGTTACCGTAACTTCAGGAGCACTCATTTCTGGTTGCAAATCGTAAGTTGCTACTTTGGGTGAGTTTACCATTAATCGTTTTTCTGCTTTAAATTCTGTTTCTCTTCCTCCAGAAAAGAAGAAAGTAACATGAGGATATTTCTCAGTTTCTGCAATTCTGATTTGGGATTTATTATTGCTTTCCAACACTTCTCCTAAAGTATTTTTGATGTTATCTTTATTGTAAATTACATTTACATCTTTATAAGATGCATCATAATTTGTCATTGTTGTATAATGCAGATTTAAGCTTTGCATTCCAAAATCTGGCATATCAGTTTGTGTTAAAGCAATCGTGATTTCTCTACATCTATCTGTCCTAAAATTAAAACAAATTACTGCATGATCTTCCTGAATTTTTGCAACAGGATTTCCGTTTTCATCAACAGAAATTATTGGTTTTATGAATTCATCCGTTACACCATTATTGTAAGAATTCTGTATGCTATCCACAAGGTTTTGAGAAGACTCCCCTATTCCATTTACCAATAAATCATAAGCGATTTTTACTCTCTCCCATCTTTTATCTCTGTCCATAGCATAATACCTGCCACACATGGAAGCAATTCTTGCTCCAAATAAATTATGTTCTAATTCTTGAATGAACCCTTTTCCGCTTTTTGGGTCGCAATCCCTTCCATCAGTAAATGCATGAACAAATACTTTTTCAATCCCTTCTTTTTGTGCTAATTCACACAATTTGTACAGGTGGTTTTGATGAGAATGAATTCCGCCATCAGAAACTAAACCGATAAAGTGAAGTGCTTTATTATTTTGTTTTGCATAAGTAAAAGAGGCTTTCAGGCTTTCCATTTCCGCAATGGAATTATCTTCGCAAGCAATATTAATTTTTGCTAAATCCTGATACACAATTCTACCAGCACCAACGTTTAAATGTCCAACTTCCGAATTTCCCATTTGTCCTTTTGGTAAGCCTACATGTTCCCCAAAAGTTTTGAGCTCACAATTAGGATAATCAGCATAAAGAGAATCAATAAAAGGAGTATTAGCATGAAATATAGCGTCCGACTTAGTTTTATCACCATGCCCCCAACCATCTAAAATAATAAGTGCTGTTTTTTTGCCATTCATACTTACAAGCAAAGATAAGATTTAGGAAATCATTTAATGTATAAAAAATCAAAATAATGTAGAGAGTAGAGGCCATACTAATATTATAAAAGATAAAGCAATTAGCACTCCTATGTTAATAGCAAGTAACGCTTTTTTATAGTTTATTTTAAAAATATAAGCTGCAATGGTTCCAATATAAGCGCCTGTAAATGGCAATGGAATCATTACGAAAATCATTAGCCCAATAGCACCATATTTTTGAACTACTGCTCCTGTTTTTCTTCTAGCACGTAACGATAAATAAATTGCAGCCTTTTTATACCACTTACTCTTCAAAAAATGATTGTTAAAAAACTCTATTACCCGATAAAAAAGCGGAAACACTAATAGGTTTGCAGATAATGCAATTAAAAAAACCCAAATAAGAGTTAAATCTGTATGCTCAATACCATAAGGAATACCTACACGTGCCTCCCCAAAAGGAGAAAAGCTGATTAAGAAAGTAAATAAAATATCTTTGAGCATTGCTGAAATTTAAGATGGCGAATGTAAGGGATTTGATTCTAATTTCCTCTCATTTAAACTATTAAAAAAAAGTATCTTTTATTTTCTGATTTCATTGTAAAAACTACTTTTCATAGTTTGATGAATAACATTCTCTTTACCTAATCGTTCTGGGTGAAATTGAACTGCAATCATAAAGGGATGAACTGATTTTTCCATTACAACCGCCTCTGGCAATCCATCAAATGAGCGAGCAATGACACGTAAATGATTAGGTATAATTTTAAGCCCTTGATGATGCCAAGAATTAACCATAATAGTATCTATAGCAAGCGGGAAAATTAAAGAGCAAGTGTCAGTTAAAACTATTTCATGTTTTACTTCTCCATTATTTCTATGTATTACTTTTGTTCCGATTTCTGTTGGAATATCACCATATAAACTTCCGCCACTTGCTACATTCATCATTTGCATTCCTCTGCAAACCCCAATTAATGGAATCTTATTTTCAAAAGCAAAATCAAAAAGTTTTCGTTCTAATGTATCTCTTTGGTAGTTGATATCTCCACAAACAGCTAAATTTATCGTGTCATTATATTCTAATGGATTTATATCTTCTCCTCCAGTTAAAATGATACCATCTGCTAATGCTAAAATACTATCCGTATTTTTTATAGTGTATGCATCTAGTATAAGCGTGTTGTCCTTTTCCATCCATTTTACATAGTTTTCAGATGCTTTAGATAGAATAATTGTTTTTAACTCTTTTTTTTGGCAAGAGTAGAAAATCGTAATTATTAGTACAAATAGAGTGTTTTTATTCATTTATGTGCAGTTTTTATTCATTTATGTGCATTTTTTATCAATTTTCAATTTAAATACAAAGGTTTAGCAAAATAAAAAACAATCAAAATGCTATATTTTTACACAAAAATGCAATAATTTACACCAAACTTAACATTTTTCGCATAATTTCATCATTTTCCCACTCTTTTTCAATATTAGGTATTTTCATAATTTCCTCCATCATTTTTTCTTGTTTCATTCCAATTTCCCAAGCATCAGCATAAGGGATATTAGTAAAACTAACCATAGAATAAAGTGGAATCCATTTATCAGGATATAAATTAGAAAATTTCTTTTCTATTTCCTTCTGCAGTAAAAATGTAGGATCAGCTGTATTATCACGCATTACAATAAAATTCTGCATAGACAAATCCTGCAACCCATCACC
>CAJQHO010000038.1 GCA_905478185.1 uncultured Flavobacteriales bacterium
CAAGAAGATAATAAAATAGACAAGCTCACAAATAATACTGCTGATATTTTATATATATTTTTCATTGTTGAAATTTTGATTATTAAATAAAAAAAGTTGCAATCAAAGATAGCAACTTTTTATAAATAAATATAATTAATTGATTATACTAGTATATTACCGTTTGCTTTAGCTTCAGCTAAAACAGCTGCAATACCTTTTTTATCAATTGTTCTAATTGCATTAGTAGAAACTTTTAATATTACAGTTTCTCCTGTTTCAGGAACAAAAAACTTTTTAGTTTGTAAGTTAGGATAAAACCTTCTTTTAGTTTTATTCTTAGCATGAGAAACATTGTTCCCTACCATTACTTTCTTTCCTGTTATTTGACAAATTCTTGACATATCTTCTTATTTTTGGGCTGCAAATATACAATCTAATATAAATAAATTGAAGTTTATTCTTCTTTTTTTATTTTCTCAATTAACATCCTTAAACTTTCATCAGTCGCCTGATTAACAACACTTTCCCTAATTCCTGAAAAGTAAAATTTGCTTGAAATAACTTCTGACGGTGTTGCAATTGCTATAAAAACAGTGCCAATAGGATTTTTTTCTGTTCCTCCTAAAGGCCCAGCATAACCACTTGTTACTACTGAAAAATCAGAATTAAACTTATCTTGCACATTTAAAGCCATTTGCTCAACAACTTCAGAGCTTACCTCAGTCTTTTCATCAATTAATCTTTTAGAAACACTCAAAACATTAACCTTTATCTCATTTTGATAAGCAATAATACCACCTTTAAAATAAGCCGAAGAACCTGAAATAGAAGTGATTTTTGATGCAATTAAACCAGAAGTGCAACTCTCAGCAACTGAAATACTAATATTTTCAGCAATACATAAATCATGCAATTGCTTAATAATATCCATCTCTAAAAAGCAGTAGTTGGACCTGTAATATGCTTTACTTCTTTTGGCCTAATACTCATCACAGGAATATCAGAATTATTAATAATATAACGAGCAGTAACACTAATATTATTAGACAATGTAAGCTCTTCCTTCTTAGTCATTATCATTATCAAATCAGCATCAAATTTCTTTTCGTAATCAAAAACAAAATCACCTAGAGTTCTCTTTTTCTCACCCTCAACAATTTCAGAAGTACACTTTACCCCCGCATCTAAAATAAACTGTTCAACTTGTTTAATGTTCTTAATAAGCTTAGCTCTCACCTCATTATTATCTCTTAAAACAACTGAAACTATTCTAATTGTAGCATCCCAATATCTTGCAAATTCTAAAGCATAAGTTACTTTTTCTTTAGTCTGTTTTTCTAAATCTAAAGGTAAAATCATATTCTCACAACCATCTCTATGAGATTTTCCTTTAATAGTAATCACCGGGCATTTTGAAAGTCTTACCACTTTCTCGGCATTAGAGCCAATAAATTTACTTTTACTATTAACACCATTAGTTCCCATTACAATTAAATCTGCAGAAATCATATCAGCAACCTTATTTACCTCTTGATAAACCCTACCTTTAGCAACCATAGTATCAACATCTATCCCATATTTTAAGCTATATTCAGCAGCAATAAGCTCTAACTTTTCTTTTACTTTCTTTTTTAATTCATCTGAATTATCATCTAAAAACAAAGACTGAATCATACTTTGCTCCTCAATAACCGACAATAGCACAACATCAGAATTCTTGATTTTTGCTAGATTAAATGCTTGACCCAAAGCAATTATTGATTGTTCAGAAAATCCGATAGGGACTAATATTTTACTTGCTGACATATTGATTAAATTTATTATGTTTGACAATGCAAAATTACACATTTATATGAACATGATAAGTGATACTGAATTAATCCTTACTGATGATAAAAGAATTTATCATTTAAATCTTTCTAAAGATCAAATTGCTGATGATATAATTTTAGTTGGAGACCCTGATAGAGTTACACTTATATCTAATAAATTTGATGCAATAGAACACAAAGTGAGCAATAGAGAATTTGTTACTCATACTGGCCAATTAAACGGAAATCGTATTTCTGCAATCTCCACAGGAATCGGAACAGACAATATTGATATAGTAATTAACGAACTTGATGCTCTTGTAAATATTGATTTTAAAACTAGAACTATTAATTCTGATAAAAAATCATTAAATCTAATCAGATTAGGTACTTCTGGTGCTTTACAAAAAGATATAGCTGTAGATTCATTTCTTGCATCTTCTTTCGGGTTAGGATTTGATAATTTAGCACACTTTTATGCTGATGATAAAATGCTTAATCAAGAAATGAGTGTGCAATATCTGAAACATGCAAACTGGCCAAAAAACTTATCAGAACCCTATTTTGTAAAAGCATCTGAAGAATTGCGCAATCAATTTTCTGATTTAAGACAAGGAATTACAGCAACAGCACCAGGATTTTACGGACCACAAGGAAGAAGCCTAAGGCTCGCTCCATCAATTTCTGATTTGCACGAGAAAATGGGAAATTTTAGCTTTGAAAAGCATCAAATTACAAACTTTGAAATGGAAACTTCTGCACTTTATTTTTTAGGACAATCACTAGGACACAACACACTAACTATTTGCGCAATAATCGGCAACAGACTCACACAAGATTACAGTAAGTATTATAAAAAAACAGTTGAAGAAATGGTTGATTTAGTTCTAAAAAGAATCTGCTAACAGTTGTCGCAACAACTTTTATCTTCCTGAATAAATCTGCAAGAAAAAACTGCTAATATAGCACCCACAATTGGAGCTACTATATACAACCATAAGTGAGTTAAATCAAAAGAAAAAATAGCGGGACCAATACTTCTTGCAGGATTCATTGATGCACCACAAATAGGACCTGCAAAAGTAGCTTCAAAAGCAACTACTCCACCAATTGCTAAGGCAGCAGTAATTCCTTTTTCTTTTGCGCCAGTTGACACATTTAATATTACAAACATCAGTATGAAAGTCAAAATTAACTCCAAGAAAAATGATTGTATCCAGTTATCTTTTAAAGGTAGGGTTTCTCCCATAGTCACCGCATTAGGAAACATAAAATATAAAGTAGCAGAAGCTAAAATAGCACCCAGAATTTGAAAAGATATATATTGTAACAACTGATTAGAAGGGAAGCGTTTTGCAACCCAGAAAGCTATAGTTACTGCTGGGTTAATATGAGCCCCAGAAATATCTCCAATTGCATAAATCATTGCCATAACTACTAACCCAAAAGAAAGTCCAACACCTAAATGAGAAACAGTCCCTTCTGTAACACTATTAATTATTATTGCTCCAGCACCAACAAATACCAATATGTAAGTGCCTAAAAACTCAGACCAATATTTTTTCATTTTATATTTTCTTTAAATTTATTCATTATAACCTCTGGAGCAAAACATGGTTTACCACTTTCTTTATTTACAAAAACTAAAACCACCTCTGCAGTATTTAGTAACTCTTTATTCTCATTATAAGTTTCATAATAGAAAGTAATTTTTGCAGATGGCAACTCTTTTATTGTTGTTTTAATAGTTAGTTCATCATCATAATAAGCAGGTTTTTTATACTTAACATTAAAGTTTACAACAGGTAAAGCATAACCCATCTCTTCAATTTCCTTATAAGAAACCCCTAATGAACGCAATAATTCTACCCTACCAACCTCAAAATACTGAGCATAAATCCCATAATAGACAAAACTCATTTGATCAGTTTCTGCATATCTTACTCTAATTTTTGTTTCTAAAGAATACATGTTGCAATAATACACAAAAGCTTTAAAATGTGTAATATTGTAGCTCAATGAAATTAAAAAACTACACTATATATATAGTAGCAATAATTATTATTGCTTGTTCTCCTAGCTACAATTTACAATCGTATAATGCTGAAGTAATTGAGGTGCAATCTCCAGTTGATAGCACAGTTTTAGCTATAATCACTCCTTACCAAAACGGCATTGAATCGCAAATGAATGAAGTGCTTTGCGTATCAGAAATGGAAATGAAAAAAGGAAGGCCAGAAAGTTTGCTCGGCAACTTTGTTACTGATTTATGTTTAAATTATGCTGATGCTCATGTCTGTGTTATGAACACTGGAGGTTTGCGATCAGCCCTTCAAAAAGGAAATATTACTAGAGGTGATATTTACACATTAATGCCTTTTGAAAATGAACTAGTTGTTTTAGAGCTGGATATTGAATCCTTTAAAGGACTTGTTGACTATATTACTAAAAGAGGTGGAGAACCTTTTTCAGGCATGAAACTAAAGGCTTCATCAATAGGATATGACATTGAAGAAGTATCTGGAATGGAGGATTTTTTCGATTTCAATAAAGGAGATAAAATAAGAGTACTTACTTCAGATTACCTTGCAAATGGTGGAGACAAAATGTGGTTTTTTAAGGATAAAGAGCAAAATAAAGTTGGTATAAAATTGAGAGATGCAATTATAGACCACTGCAGTAAATCTGACACTATAAGTTCAAAATTAGATAACAGACTAATCATTACAGAAAATGAGTAATAGAAGAAGTTTCATAAAACAAAGTGGATTAGGAATTCTTGGACTCTCATTAGTTCCTCAATTATCATTTGCAAAAAGAGGAGATGTAAAAATCACTATTTTACACACCAATGATATGCACAGTCACATTCAACCCTTTACAAGCGGAAGAAATAAAGGGTTAGGAGGAATGGCTCAAAGAGCTGGCTTAATAAACAGTATAAGAGAGAAAGAAGATCATGTTCTTTTATTAGATGCTGGAGATATTTTTCAAGGAACACCTTACTTTAATTTTTATGGCGGTGAGCTTGAGTTTAAATTAATGAGTGAAATGAAATATGATGCTGTTACCATAGGAAATCATGATTTTGATAACGGACTTGAAGGTTTTTCAAAACAATTACCTCATGCTAATTTCCCTTTCCTAATTGCAAATTATGATTTTTCAGACACCATACTAAAAGATAAATTTAAACCATACAAAGTATTTAATAAAGGAGGTATTAAAGTTGGAGTTTTTGGTATTGGAATAGAATTAGATGGATTAGTTCCTAAGAAGCTTTTTGGAAATACGGTATATCTTGATCCTATTAAAAAAGCAAATCATTACGCATCATTATTACGAAATAAAGAAAAGTGTGATTTAGTAATTTGCCTCTCTCATTTAGGATTTAAATACGAGAATGAAAAGGTGTCTGACATGGTTTTAGCTACTCAAAGTCATGATATTGATTTGATTATAGGAGGACACACTCATACCTTCCTTAAAAAACCTGTTAGGACGCTTAATTTAGACAAAAAAGAGGTGATTATCAACCAAGTTGGTTGGGCAGGAATTAACATTGGCAAAGTGGATTTTCATTTTAGCCAAAAAGATGGTGAAAAAAAAGTTTTAGGGAGGTCAATATTTGTAAAAAATAGTTCAGAAAAAGCATGAAAAAGGAAATTTAATGAGTTTTTAATGATTAATCCTATCTAGCAGAATATACCTGTAAAAAAAACTTTAAATTCAAGCCTTGATTTTCTTTTATATTAACAATAACTTCTTCATATTTGCTAGCGCCAAAACGAAAAGAAAGACTATTAACCGATTAATCAAACGCTAAACCAGAACCATAAAATGCAAGAAAAAAGTTATCAGGAAATTTGGAATAACTGCCTAACAATAATTAGCGATAATGTAAGTGTACAGAACTTTAAAACTTGGTTTAAACCAATTAAAGCTATAGCATTAAACGAAAAAATACTTACCATTCAAGTTCCCAGTCAATTCTTTTACGAATGGTTAGAAAAAAACTACATTACTCTTATCAAGAAAACTCTTAAAAGAGAATTAGGTAAGGACGCAAAATTAGAATACAACATTTTACTTGATACTCCTGGAACTAAAAAACCTTACATAACTAAGATACCTAGTAGCGGACAAGCAACTGTAACAAACAACCCAGTAAGTATGCCTATGGATATGGGGAGTGGCTCTGCAATTAGAAACCCATTTATCATTCCTGGTTTACAAAAAATAAATATCAATCCTCAACTTAACGAATCATACACATTTGATGCTTATATTGAAGGAGAATGCAATAGATTAGCTCGTTCAGCAGGATTTGCAGTTTCGCAAAACCCTGGAGGAACATCATTCAACCCATTATTTATTTACGGAAGTGGAGGATTAGGAAAAACGCATTTAGCTAACGCAATTGGTATTGAAGTAAAAAACAATCATCCTGATAAAACTGTTTTATATGTTTCAGCTGATAAATTTCAAACTCAATTTGTAGATGCAATAATGGACAACAAGAAGAACGATTTTGTTCATTTCTACCAATCTATTGATGTTTTAATTATTGATGATGTGCAATTCCTTTGCGGAAAAGAGAAAACTCAAGATGTTTTCTTCCATATCTTTAATCATTTACACCAAAATAAAAAGCAAGTTATTTTAACTTCTGACAAAGCTCCTGTTGATATAGTAGGAATGGAACAAAGGTTACTATCTCGTTTCAAATGGGGTCTTTCTGCTGACTTACAGTCACCCGACCTTGAAACAAGACTTGCAATTTTAATGAAGAAAATAAAGAAAGATGGAATTGATATCCCTTATGAAGTAGTAGAATATATTGCATACTCTATCACTTCAAATGTAAGAGAATTAGAAGGCGCTTTAATTTCTCTTCTAGCTCAATCATCTTTAAACAAAAAAGAAATTACAATTGATTTAGCAAAAAATATGCTAGATAAATTTGTAAGGAATACAGTAAGAGAAGTATCTATTGACTTCATCCAAAAAGTAGTTTGCGATTATTTTGATATTCCTATTGAGATAATGAAATCAAAAACTAGAAAGAGAGAAATTGTTCAGTGCCGTCAATTAGCTATGTATTTTTCTAAGCAAATGACGAAAAGCTCATTAGCTATGATTGGAAAACATTGCGGAAACAAAGATCATGCCACTGTACTTCATGCTTGTAAAACAGTAAATAATCTTGCGGATACTGACAAAAGATTTAAAGGATACATTACTGATATTGAGAAGAAATTAACACTTTCTTAAAATCATGAAGATTTTAATGGTTTGCTTAGGAAACATCTGCCGATCACCACTAGCTGAAGGAATCTTAGCGCATAAAATACAACACTTAGATGTAACTGTTGAATCTGCAGGAACAGCAGGATACCATATTGGAAAAATGCCAGACGAAAGATCAATTGAAATAGCAAATAAGTACGAAATAGATATAAGCAACCAAAAAGCGAGACAATTTAGTAGAGCTGATTTTGATGAGTTTGATATTATCTATGCAATGGATACCAATAATTTCGCACATTTAACTTCTCTTGCAAAAAATCAAAATGAGAGGGATAAAATCCGAATGATTTTAAACGAAATAAAGCCAGAATCTTTTGATTCAGTTCCTGATCCTTACTATGGAGGTGATAACGGATTTCACTTAGTGTATAATATGCTAGATGAAGCATGTAATAAAATTATTACTCAAATTGAATAAAGGAAAACTTTACTTAATCCCAACAATACTTGGCAAAGAAACTCAAGAGGCAACTCTGCCTTCTACTATACTCAAATCTATAAAAGAAATAGATATTTTTATTGTTGAAAACCTAAGAACAGCTAGAAGGCACATCAAAAAAATTTACAGAGAAAAAGACATTGATGCCACTACATTTTATTCTTATGGAAAGCATGATACTTTAAGCCTGGAGGAAGATTTTTTACCACATATTTTATCAGGACAAAATGTAGGACTACTTTCTGAAGCTGGCCTACCTTGTATTGCTGATCCTGGATCAAAAATTGTAGAATATGCACACAGTTTTCAGATTGATGTAGTGCCATTTGTAGGTCCTTCATCAATTATATTAGCACTTATGGCTTCTGGGATGAATGGACAAAACTTTGCTTTTACAGGATATCTACCTATTGATAAATCTGACCGAACAAGAGCTTTAAGATATTTGGAATCGCTTACAAAAAAAACAGGGCAAACTCAAATTTTTATGGAAACTCCATATAGGAATCATCAATTATTTGATACAATTATTAAAGTTTGCAGCAACAATACAAAACTTTGTATTGCAAGTGATATTACTCTTCCATCTGAAAATATTAAAACAAAAACTATTGCGGAATGGAAGCAAGAGAAAATCAATATTAATAAAAAGCCAGCAATATTTCTGATTAATTAATGTAATGTCAGGAGTAAAACTAACAATTTAAAAGAGCCTCAATTGAGGCTCTTTTTTTATATATCTTTGCAAAATGAAAAGAGTAAAAAAATATTACGAAAGGATTCCTAAACCTTTAAGAAATAAATACATACTTACCATATTATTCTTTGTCTTCTGGATTGTTTTTTTAGATGATTACAATTTAATAAAACAAAATCAATTGCAAAATGAAGTGGAGGAATTAGAATATCAGAAAAACTACTACACAACACAGATCAAACAAGATAGCACAGAGCTTTACCACCTTAAAAACACTCCTGAACAACAAGAAAAATTTGCAAGAGAAAAGTTTTTAATGAAAAAGGATAATGAAGAAGTTTTTATTTTAAGAGACAAAACAAATGACTAAATTATTTTCAGCATTTGAAGCTGTAAGCAAAAAGCAGTGGAAAGAAAAAATAATCAAAGATTCAAAAGGAGCAGATTATTCTGAAAAATTAATTTCAGAAAATGAAGGTATTGCAATTCACCCAATCAATCATAAGGATGAAAACATAGATACTTTTAATTGTACTTTTCCTGAAAATTGGGAAGCTTACCAACTTATTGATGCAACAAATGCTGTTAAAGGAAATAAAAGAGCATTAGAAGCCCTGAATAATGATGTAAGTGGAATCTGCTTTTCAAACCCAAACAATCTTGCTATTTTATTGAAAGATATTAAGATTAAGCATATCAGAATTGATTTCAAAAACTATTCAGATGACTTTCCAAAAACATGGAAAGAATTTGTAAAAGGGGAAGAAACGAATGGAGCATTTCATGGAAAAACTAATGTATCAATTCCAAACTACCTAGATACAATTTTTGCCACAGGAGAAACTACAAAGCAACAAATTTTAAATGCTTTAGAGCAAGGAATCAAAAGCGACAAAATTAATCAATTCCATTTTGAAATAGGAAGTAGTTACTTCTTAGAAATTGCTAAAATCAAAGCATTTAGGATAATTTGGGAGCAAACAACTAGATCAGTTCCTTTTATTTTTTGCAGTTCATCTTTAAAGAACAAGGAAGATGAATTTCCATACAACAACATTTTAAGGAGCACTACAGAGTGCATGTCAGCTATTTTTGGAGGTGCTGATGCAATTATGATTAACTCTTACAATCAAAGCTTTGAAAACCCAACAGACTTCTCAGAAAGAATTGCAAGAAACCAGCAGACAATTCTTAGGAAAGAGAGCTATTTAGACAAAGTAAAAGACCCATCAAAAGGAGCATATTATATTGACTATTTAGTTGCAGAATTATTAAAAGATTTTGAATTAGAAACAGTTTCAAAAACTAAAAAATCAGCTACAGAAAAATGGGTAAGCCCTGAACAGATTGAGATAAAAAATTCTTATACCAAAGAAGATATTTCAGAAACTGAGCATTTAAATTTTGTTGCAGGAATTGCTCCAAACTTAAGAGGTCCCTATTCAACTATGTATGTAATGCGACCTTGGACAATTAGACAATATGCTGGATTTTCTACTGCTGAAAAATCAAATGAGTTTTACAGGAAAAATTTAGCTGCCGGACAAAAAGGACTTTCAGTTGCCTTTGATTTAGCAACACACAGAGGGTATGATTCTGATCATGAAAGAGTAGTTGGAGATGTTGGTATGGCTGGGGTAGCAATTGATTCGGTTGAGGATATGAAGATTTTATTTGACCGAATACCATTGGATAAAATGTCCGTATCCATGACTATGAATGGAGCGGTATTACCGATACTAGCATTTTATATAGTTGCAGCAGAAGAACAAGGAGTAAGTTTAGGTCAACTATCTGGAACAATTCAGAATGATATTTTAAAGGAGTTTATGGTAAGGAATACTTACATCTACCCACCTAAACAATCCATGAGAATAATTTCTGATATTTTTGAATACACTTCAAAAAACATGCCAAAATTCAACAGCATTTCAATTTCAGGTTATCATATGCAAGAGGCAGGTGCTACTGCTGATATTGAACTTGCTTACACTCTTGCTGACGGACTAGAATACATAAAAACAGGAATTGCAGCAGGAATGGGTATTGATTCATTTGCACCTAGGATATCTTTCTTTTGGGGCATAGGAATGAATCATTTTATGGAGATTGCTAAAATGCGTGCAGCAAGAATGTTATGGGCAAAAATAGTTGCTGAATTTAAACCAAAAAACCCAAAATCATTAGCACTAAGAACTCATTGCCAAACAAGTGGGTGGAGCTTAATTGAACAAGATCCTTTCAATAATATTACAAGAACTTGTGTTGAAGCAATGGCTGCAGTAATGGGTGGAACGCAAAGTTTGCACACCAATGCACTAGATGAAGCGATAGCTTTACCAACTGATTTCTCTGCTAAAATTGCTAGAGACACTCAAATATATCTTCAAAAAGAAACAGGAATTACAGCTACTGTTGACCCATGGGGAGGGTCTTACTATGTAGAAAAACTTACAGAAGAAATTTCGCAAAAAGCTTGGAAACACATACAAGAAATAGAAGAACTGGGAGGTATGGCTAGAGCTATAGAAACTGGAATTCCAAAAATGAGAATTGAACAATCAGCTGCAAGAAAACAAGCTAGAATTGATAGCGGAAAAGATACTATTGTTGGTGTAAATACTAATAAATTATCAAAAGAGGATAGTAATTTAGAAATCCTAGAAGTAGATAACACTGCTGTTAGAAAATCACAAATTGATAGAATAAATAACATTAAAGGCACAAGAAATACTAAAAAAGTAAAGACTGCCTTAAACGAACTTACGGCTGCTTGCAACAATACTAATGCTAATCTACTTGAGCTTGCAGTAGTTGCAGCAGAAAATAGAGCTACACTAGGTGAAATCTCAGATGCATTAGAAGTTAGCTTTGGAAGATACACTGCAAAAAACCAAACAATATCAGGAGTATATAAAATGGAAATACAAAATAATGACACTTTTAAAAAGGCTTTAGCATTATCAGATAAGTTTGCTGCACAAAAAGGAAGAAGACCTAGAATAATGGTTGCGAAAATGGGGCAAGATGGGCATGATAGAGGGGCAAAAGTAGTAGCTACTTCTTTTGCTGATATTGGGTTTGATGTTGATGTGGGACCTTTATTCCAAACACCAGAAGAGGTTGCAAAACAAGCAGTTGAAAATGATGTTCATATTCTAGGAATTTCATCATTAGCAGCAGGACACAAAACATTAGTACCACAAGTTATTGCTGCATTAAAAAAATACGGTCGTGAAGACATTTTAGTAATTGTTGGAGGGGTAATTCCTCAACATGATCATGAATTTCTCTTTAAATCTGGGGTAAGCAATGTTTTTGGACCAGGAAGTATTATTGCAGAATCAGCAATTAATATCCTTAAAAAGTTAATACAGTAAAGCAATTAGTTTAAAGTTAGATCTTCACATTTTTTTGTTAGAAAACGATAATTTACACCAACTGTAAACTGATTCTGAGAACCAATTTGTGTTCCGTTAAGATACTGATATAATGGGATCTCAGATGTAGCATATACAGTTAATCCATTTTTAGAATAACTTAATTGAGGAATAAAAAACCATTTCTTGCTTCCTGTAGATTCAGGAGTAATTGAATACTCCAAAAGGTCCCATTCTTCAATATTATTAGCTACTTTTATTTGATCAATCTTCTCAGCTTTTAGTTGAGCAGTGACTCCCCATCTATAAAAAAAGGTTTTAGATGCAAAAAATCCAACACTAGTATAATCACCATATTTTATACCTAATGAATTGTATCCTTTCTTAACATATAATGAACTTATAAAAAGACGTAATTTACTTTTCTGATACTCTCTGAAAAAGAAAGAATTAAACATCAAATCTTGAGATCCATTTGTTGTTTGTAACATAGGAGGATTCATCTGATAATTATCTATACCATAAGACCCTAAATTTGTAGTGTCATTATGAGAACCTAAAGGTATCTTTAAGCCTAATCCTATTACTACAGCAGTACGTTTAAAATTAGCAGTCTTATTATAAATACTATATCTAGGAAAAATAATTAAGTCCCCCACTCCATTAGAAGAAATAGTATCGGAATTATCTTTTCCAATTTTTGATTTATCTAAGAAATAACCACTTGCAACAGATAAGGTTAATTTTTTACTTAAACCATAATCAACTCTAAAAAACAAATAGTCACTGTTTAAATTATTAAATAGTGAATTAGTATCTCGATTTGCAGCAAAAAATTTGTTTGAGGAATTATTTTGATAATTGATAGAAATCTCCATTTGATTCTCTTGCAACACTCCAGTTGCAGCACCTCCTGCTATAGGACTTCCTGCTCCACCTGAACAACATCCTTGAGCAAAAGTATTACTATTGATTATTAGAAGCGATATAACAGTAAATAAGAATAATCGCATAAATTTAATGAGACACCACAAATGGTATGCTTTCTACAATTATTTCAGAAGAAATTTTCAGAAAATAATTTCCATTATTTAATGTGCTAACATTGATAGATTTGATTAGTTTCTCTGTTGAAGAAGATGAATTATCTTCAATTGATAGAACTACTTTTCCTAGGACATCAACTATAGAGAAATTAATAATAGCAGATTGATTTCTTCTGTATGATACATTAAGCACATTAGTAACTGGGTTCGGGTAAGTTGAGACCTCAAACAACTCATTGCTTACAGATTGCTCAACTGCTAATGGAGCTGAAAGAGCGTCACTTATAGCTGTTTGCACAGCTGGAAAGTTAATCTTATTATCATTTTCATTATAATAAATATGATGATCACTACCTCCTAAAACAACTACCTTAGGCATTCCATTACTACCATAGTCAGACATACTTATAGCAATGTCAGAAAAAGCAGTATTTAAAGGCATACTATTAGAATTTCCCCAATTAACTAAAGTAGGGCAAGCTGTGTTAGCATAATCATCAACTAAATAAAAATCTACTTGACCTGGATGACTAGATGCAAATGATTGAACTGCAGCATAAGCCGGAAGTGTATATGTAGCACAGGGACCACATGGCATAACCCATGAAATAACAATTATATTTCCAGCATCAAGATCATTAAACAAGTTATGTGTCACTCCATTACAGTCATCTGCAGTGAAATCAGTAGCAGTAGTTTGAGCAAAGTTAATAGCTATACTAAAACAAACTAAGGCATTAATAAGTAATATTCTTTTCATAATTTTTTATTTGTTATTCTTCTTCTTTAAATTCAAGGTGCTGACAACATGAAGGTAACTTATCATGAGCTTTCTTATTTCCCTTAACATCATCAGCATTATATCCTATTGAGGAGATTACTTGTCTTAGTTTATCTATATCTGTTTTCTTTGTTTTGAAAGATACTGTAAGTATACCGGTCTCGATCTCTAGGTCTACTGCTGTTACACCTCTGGTAAATTGCATCTCCTCTTCTATTTTTTCTTTACAACATAACATATCAACACATGGTGCAGAAGTCAGAATCTTTACTGTTTCTTTCTGTGCCCAAGCATTTATTGTTAGAATGCTTAATAAGGCAATGATTAGTTTCTTCAATTTATTATTTCTTTAATTATTATTTAATTTTATATCTAAGCCCTGCATAAATTAATCTACCCATAACTGGAGCATAAATTAATGATGCATCAAAAACTTTTGATTTAGGATTTTCAGCATTAATTATTGGATTTTCATGCATCTCGCTTAATAAATTCTCCCCTCCTAAATACACGTCAAACTTACGAAACTTTTTTGTTACTTGGGCATTATACAAATAAAAAGGATTAGAAAAATCCTCAGCAACAAGAATTTGATTTTTATCTTTATGAACAGGAACTCTACTTTCCCCAACATAATTTGCAGTTACATCAAACACCCATTTATCAAAGTTAGTAGCGTATGAGATATTAAACAATCCTCTATTCTTAGGTGTTAATGGTGCTGTTTTATCATTACCTCTAAAAGTAGTTCTAACATCATTAATCTTGTAAGCCATCTTAACATCAAAACGATCGAATAATTCATATACCAGATCAAACTGCATACTATTAGCATAAGAAGTACCCTCTAAATTAGAAAAGGATAACTCGCCAGGAGTCTCTATATCAACAACTATTTTATTTTCAAATTCTGTTCTATAAGCATCAGCATTAAATGTACCTTCTCTACCAAACAGCTTAAAGCAATGAGTTAAATTCGCACCATAATTCCATGCAATCTCTGGCTTTAAATCATCTGCAATTTCAATAGTTCTTGAAGATGCTAAAAAAGATGCATTTTCAACAAGTACATTAGCTATTCTGAATGCTTTACCTGCCGAAAAACGAATTGCAGTACTCTCTGATGGATTGTACTTCATATTTAATCTTGGCAAGTAATTTACTTCTTCCGTTTTGTTGTAATAATCACCCCTTACACCTGCAACTAAATTAAAACTCTCACCCCACTTATATGCATATTCCGAGAAGAATCCACTCACTAAATCGGTTCTGATTCTACCAGAAAGTGGTGAATTAATTCTACCAGAAAAACTTTCAGTATATCTATCGGTATAATTACTAATACCATACTTTAATTTATGATTTGTAGTAGCTATATAAGTTTGTCTGATAAAATTAAAATAAGCGCTTTCTTGCAAACCTTTATAGTTGTTATTTCCAAAAATAGCTGTTTGATTATGTCTTCTGAAGGAAGTTTGAAGTCCCATACTTTTACCAGGAGTACTAGGTAATATTGCTCCAGTTTTTGAAGTAAACTCTATCAAATCATTATGAATATTTACTTCAAAAGGATTAGTAGCACTTTCTTTACCACCTATCCTATCTTCTACCAAAACCCTTCCTGTAAGTCCAATATGATATTTTGCACTTGCATAGTCCCATCTGTTCAGTACATTTATCTGATTAGTCCTTGGCATATCTAAAAAGCCATCTTTATTATTATCTACTTTTCTATCAAAATAAGAAATATGCGTAAATAAATTACTTGTCCATTTCCCTGATTTTTTAGCAAATAATAAATTATTTTCAAGTTTACCTTCTGAGTTTGTGTAAGCATTCCAAAATAATTTTGGTGCTGTTTTCGGTTTATAGTACTCTAAATTAATCTGTCCTGCAAAGGATTCAAAACCATTTACAACTGATCCTGCACCTTTAATTATCTGAATAGATTCTATCCATGTACCAGGCACATAACTTAAACCATAAGTTGATGTCATACCTCTAATTAATGGAATATTCTCTTGTGTTATTTGAGTATAAACTCCATCTAAACCCAACATCTGAATTTTTTTAGCCCCACTTACCGCATCAGTAAAATTAACATCAACAGTAGCGTTAGTACTAAAACTTTCTGATAAATTACAACAAGCTGCTTTCTCTAACTCTCCAGTTGAAAGGGTTTGCATATTTATTGTGTTTATAGTAGAAAACTTAGTAGTATTTAACTTACCCTTAACTTTTACTTCACCTAGTTCTACTGATGGCTTTAGGTAAATATGATAATGACTCCATTCAGTTATTTCTTGGCTGTAAGCTTGGTAACCCACATAACTAACAACCATAGTTGATGGATATTTTTCAGGAGAAGGGATTAAGTAGTAACCTTCTGAGTTTGTAGCAACACCTATTGTTGTACCTTCCCAATAAACATTAGCTCCAGGAATACTAACCTCACTACCATCTTGAAGTTGCTCTACAACTCTCCCTTTTATTTTTTTTTCTTGTGCTTTTGTATTTGTTGCTGCAATAAGCACCATTGCAATCAATAGTATCTTCTTCATTTTTTAATATTTAGATTATTATTCAGTTTGTTTACTGAATAATATCTTATAATAAAAATGACTGTATATGAGATAAAACAGGTTTATTTAGCTTTGGTGGAGGTATTCCACTTTGAAAATTATTTGAAATTTTTGAGATATAAAATACATCAGAACAAATAATATTAATTATCGGGTGTACTAAGAGTGAAAAATCATAATTAGAAAAAGAAATAATGGTTTCAAAATCAAAATGCACTAATTCTGTTTCGCTAGCACAAGATTTATCTTCTGTTTCCGGGCAGCAAGCTTTTTCAATCTCTAACATACAGCATGTTACTTTCTTCTGCACCTGTTCACACTGAACTTCTTTTTCTTGGCTACAAGAAGGAACTTCACTTCCTAAATAAATAGCACCACCTTCTGCACATTTCATTTTTGAAATATTTAATCCCATTGACAATAGCATAGTAAATATTGCCAAAGGTATAAAGATGATATTTTTAATAATCCATTTCATTTCAATCGCAAAGATACTGAAATTTAACCACTTCAAAACATATTGCTTTTAAATCTTATCTATTCAATCTCTTTTAAATAGTGAAATAGTAAAATTTTGAGTAGTTGTAAAAGGGGTAAAATGATCTTTCTTAAAAGAATCGATAACAGTTAAAGAACCTTTAAATTGACTTTTCAAGTCTAATTCAGAATATTTGCAAATTTCCAAACCACTACATTTATTTGGACCATCATCTGAGAAGGTAGCTAACAACATATAACCAGAAATAGCATAATTCACTAATTTTTTATAGTTATTTTTATCTATCTCGGTTGTTAGAAAATGAAATACTGCTCTATCATGCCAAATATCATATTTATCTATTGGCTCAAATTCAGTTATATCAGAAACAATCCACTTTACTTTATTTGAATCTTTTCCAAGTCTTTCTTTTGCTCTTTTAATTGCATTCTTTGAAATATCCAACACAGTAATATTGATATAACCTAACTTAAGTAAATGATCAACCAAAAAACCATCTCCTCCACCAATATCAATAATAGATGCATCTTTTTTTAATCTTAATGATGCTATTAAATCCAGAGAAGTCTGTGGCACTTCCTGAAACCAAGAAACCTCTTTCATTCCCTTGGTAGCATAAATATTGTCCCAATGTTTTTTACTCATTTTATAAAGTTGAAGGACATACTTCTTCAGATAAAGGAAGGTCAGTTTTTTTAATCGCGCCAAAACCACCCTCAATATTAGTAACGTTATGAATTCCCTCTCTTTTTAAGAGTGAACAAGCAATAACTGAACGATACCCTCCAGCACAATGCACAAAATTTTCAGCAGTAGAATTTAGTTTGTCATTTTCCAAATCACTTAGAGGATTAAATACAGCAGAGATAATATGCCTGTTTTTATATTCAGCTTCTTTTCTTACATCAATAATATCAATCACATTATCTGCTTGGTAAATTTCATCAAAAGCATTAGCTGATATAGATGATATAGTTGCTAAATCATCTTGTTCCCAAACTTGAACCCCACCACTTAGATGCCCCAATACATTATCAAAACCTACACGAGATAAACGCGTAGCAACCTCTTCCAATCTACCTTTATCACATACTAATAAAATTGGGGTTGCTACTTGTTTAATAATTGTTCCAACCCAAGGAGCAAAGCCACCATCAATCCCAATAAAAATGGAATTTGGAATAAAACCTTTTACAAAATCAGCAGCACTTCTTACATCTAAAATAATAACACCTGCTTGTGTTGATTTTGTTTTAAACTCCTCAACTGAAAGGGCAATATTTGCTTTATCAATACTATCATTTTCAGGGTTATACCCTAGTTTGTTTAAAGTTACATTTTCAGGGAAATAAGCCGGTGGAGGTAAGATTCCATCTGTTACTTCTTGTATAAATTCTTGCTTAGTCATATCTGCACGCAAAGCATAGTTATTTACTTTTTCATATCCAATTGAGCCAATTGTTTCCTTGCTCATATTTTTCCCACAAGCAGAACCAGCACCATGCCCAGGATACACAATTACCTCATCAGCTAAAGTCATAATTCTAGTCCTTAAACTATCAAATAACATTCCAGCTAAATCATCTTGAGTTAAATCAGATTTCTGTGCTAAATCAGGTCTACCTACATCCCCTAGAAACAAAGTATCTCCTGAAAACAAGGAGACCTGTTTACCATTTTCATCAATAAGTAAATAAGAAGAACTTTCCAAAGTATGGCCAGGAGTATGTAGTAATTTTATAGTTACATCCCCTACTTTAAACTCTTGATTATCCTCAGCCACCAAACACTCAAAATTAGTAGTTGCAGTTGGTCCGAACACAATTTCAGCTCCAGTTTGCTGGGCTAATGTTAAATGACCACTCACAAAATCAGCATGAAAATGTGTTTCAAAAACATATTTAATTTTTGTTCCCCTATCAGCAGCCATAGAAATATAAGTTCCTACCTCACGTAAAGGATCAATAACTGCCGCCTCACCATTACTCTCAATATAATAGGCGCCTTGCGCCAAACAGTCTGTGTATAATTGCTCTACTTTCATTTTAATTTAATTCTTTTAATAATATATATACTGCCATAGCTAATACAAACCAGCCAAATCCTTTTTTTAATTTTCTCACGTCAATAAAATTATTTAAGTAAATACCTAAAACAATTCCTATCATTGAAAGTCCTGCAAAAGTAAGAAGGAAACCCCAAGCAATTTCAATATTCCCTATATCTCCTAAAAATCCGATTAATGATTTTATTGCAATAATCATTAATGATGTAGCTACTGCCTTTTTCATTGGTAAGTTAGCAAATAATACTAATACTGGAATAATTAAAAAACCTCCTCCTGCACCAACTAAACCAGTTAAAACACCTACGACTAACCCTTCAATAATAATTAAAGGATAATTAAACTGCACATCTTTTTTCAATACTACTTCTTTCCGCTCTCTTATCATACTAATAGATGCTGCTAACATGATAACTGCAAAGAAAATCATAACTACCATATCCTTTGTAAGGATAAAACTATCTAAAGTAAATATTACTTCAGGAATTGCAGGTACAATTATTTTTCTTGTTAAAAATACTGAAAGAAAAGAAGGTATAGCAAAAACTATACCCACTTTATATTCAATCATACCTTTTTGTGCATTTCTTATCGCACCAACTAAAGCTGTACTCCCCACAATAAATAAGGAATATGCAGTAGCCGTAACCGGATTTACACTTAATAAATATACCAAAACTGGCACCGTTAATATAGACCCTCCACCACCTGTTAATCCCAGAACAGTTCCTATAACAAGTGCCCCAACTAATCCATATAAATTAAGTATTTCCATATGTACTGCTTATGATTTTTGTGACTCAACACTCATCCATCCTCCTCCATTATATACTTTTTCAAAACCATTTGATGAAAGGTAAGAAACTGCTTGTCCACTTCTGTTTCCAGACTCACAACACATAACCATAGGCTGCATTGCTTTAAGCTCTTCAATTCTTTCCACTAGCTCATCCAAAGGAACATTAACAGAACCTGGAACATTACCTCCCATAAACTCACCTGGAGTTCTAACGTCTACAATTGTAATTGCTGAGTCATTAATTAAATCTTGTAAATTCATTTTTCTTTTTTTTAAATTATTTATGATACAAATAAACAAACTATTTTAATTCTATATTGTAACATTTGTTACAAACTAGAAGAAAACTTGAAAATATAAAATAGGAGCTTTACTCCAATTTAATTTTATTTATTAATTCTTTTTTATCAATCATTCCAACATGTCTGAATTCCTCATTACCATCTTTAAATACAATAAAAACAGGCACCCCTCTTACCTTGAATTTTCTCACTAGCTCTTTATTAGCATCAGCATCAATAAAAACAATTTTTACATCCTTATTCTCTTTTTTTATTTCTTCAATAACTGGCTTCATCTTTTTACAAGGAACACACCACTGTGTACTAAAATCAACTAAAACAACATCATTGCTTTCTATAATATGAGAAAATTCAATAACTGACATTGCTTTTTGCTTTTTAAGAATTTCTCCTTTTGTAACTACAACTTTAATACCTTCTGATTTCCATGCACCAAAACCACCTAATAAATTATATACTTTCTTAAAACCTAAGTCTTTCATTTTAGTAACAGTTTTAGAGCTTCTTCCTCCGCTCGCACAATACACATAGATAGGCACATCTTTCCGTATTAATGCCAACTTTTCAGCAAAATCAGATGCATAAAAATCAATATTTGTTGCATCTTCAATATGCCCCTCATTTACCTCACCAATAGTTCTAACATCCAAAACAATTCCTTCATCAGAATTCATTAGTTTATTAAACTCTACTACACTAACATTATTAATTACTTGCGCCTCAATTGGCCCTAAAGAACAAGACACAAGAACAAAACTCACTAAACTATATATTATTTTTTTCATCATTTCTTATTTTAAAAAATCTCTAAACAAATCAAAAAGCATTCCCCCCATAAACATACCATAAAGAGTACTTTTATACCATACTGAAGTTATAGCACATGTACCTGTAAAGCACCCAATATATTTCCAGTACAAATATCCTGATATTCCTCCAATAATCACTCCAATTACTATCATAACTTCTCTTTTAGGCATTAGCTGCTTAATTTTCTATTTAAACTACTCCAACCTCCACCGTTATAAGCATTGATGCCTCTTGACTTTGCGACAGAGGTAGCTTGCCCACTTCTCATTCCTGATGCACAACAAAAAATGATCGGTTTCTTTAAATTCTCTATTTTTTTAATCATGGATTTAATCTTATCTAAAGGGACATTAGTTGCAGCATTAATATGACCAGAATTGAACTCTCCTGGAGTTCTTACATCAATTATAATTGCTCCATCTTTAATTAACTGATTATAATCAGTTAATTTAATTCCAAAAAGTTTCTTTAATATTGACATTTTATTTAATTTTTAGCACATCTATTATTACACTTTTTAATGCTTTTTCATCCAACATTCCAGCTGCCATTTGAGGTGACTCTCCCATAGGGACAAAAAGAAGAGAAGGAATACTTCTTATTCCAAATGAAGCTGATAGCTCTTGTTCAGATTCAGTATTAACTTTATAAACATCAATCTTTCCCTCATATTCTTTTGCAATATTTTCTAATTTTGGGGCAAGCATTTTACAAGGTTGACACCAATCTGCATAAAAGTCAATTATACATGGCTTATCACCTTTAAAATTCGAATCACCTTTTTCATTTTCAATATCGTGTACTCTTTCTTTAAACGATTCTTTATTTAGTTCTTTTATCATTTTTTATTTATTTTTAAGTTTATAATGCATAAAGATATTTGCCCAAATTATTTTTGAAAGTGAGTGCATTTTAAGAGATAGAAATAACCAACCTATTGAAATAATAATGACTTTCCTTAAGTATTCTATTTCTATATTAAGTACATATAAAGCAACAACTATAGTAACAAAATATGCAGTTCCTAATGCATATGAAATATACATAGCTCCAAAATAAAAACCAGGTTCTGGATGAAAAGTATTATTACAAACTTGACATTCATCATAAATATCCCCCAACTTTTTTAAATCATACGGATGGCTTAGAAAGAAATCTCCTTCATGACAATGAGGGCATTTTCCATTTAAGATACTGTATAGCTTTGTTCCTTTCTTCATCTTCAAATAATTTGATAGTGCAAATAAAAGGGCTTAAAACATAAAAGATTGTAACATTTGTTACACAAGGAATATATTAGAGTTTTAGGATTTTAATTTGATTTCTTAGTAGTTGTAATTCACCATCTTTTTCAAGTTTTTTTAGAATTCTACTTACAACAACTCTGGATGTATTTAATTCATCAGAGATGATATTATGGGTAATATTTAAGGTTTCATCTTTATTAGCTATAACTTTATCTTTCAAATACTTCAATACCCTTTCATTCATATTCATAAAAGCGAGAGAATCAATTGCTTCTAACATTTCTTTCATTCTATTATTATATGAACCAAAAACAAATGCTCGCCAAGTCTTATAATGAAGCCAATCCTCCATCTTAGAAATGGGTACTAATAATAGAGTTGTATCAACTTCAGCAACAGCTTTAATTTCACTTTTAGCACCTCTTATACAGCAATTAAGAGTCATTGCACAAGTATCTCCACCTTCTATGAAATAAAGTATATATTCATCACCATCATCATCTGTTCTAAACACTTTAATTGCTCCTGATATGAGCAAAGGCATAAAAGTCATTTCTTGACCAATATCCATTAAATATTCACCCTTCACTACTTTTTTAAGCCTACCTATTTCACTCAATTCATCAAGTAATTTTCTTTCAAATAGAAAAGAAAAATTAGCTTTAACTAAAACTTTTATATCCATTATATTAAATTTTAAACCCTTGATGTGGCTTTAAACTTCCTCTGAGTTTATTTACTAATTCATCCGTTACAATCATATAAGAATCAGATGAAAACTGATTCTTCTCTTCAGTACCAAATTCAAAAACATCAATTCTTTCAGTTTTACAGTATTCTTTCAAATGAATTAGATGATGTTCAGCAGTTCTCAATGAACCTTCTCCACTAAAATTCCAAACTAATTTTACTTTCATATTTTTAAAAGAAAAAACCTTTTACTACCAGATAAGGAATTAAAATATATAATATTGAATCTCTTATCAAATAAAACATAAAGAAATAAAATAAAATTTTCCAGCCTCCTTTTCTTAAAACGCCTTTAAATCCATCTTCTTTAAAAACAGCAATATACTCTTCAAGAAACTTAACTCTTAATAGCTTTTTAATTTTCATTTAGAATGATAAAATAGTTTTTTTAATAATAGCAATACACTCCATTAATTGCTCTTCCGTAATTACTAAAGGAGGAGCAAAACGAATAATATCTCCATGAGTTGGTTTTGCAAGTAATCCGTTATCTCTTAACTTCAAACAAACATCCCAAGCTTCTTTTCCGTTTTTAGGCTTTATTACAATTGCATTTAACAAACCTTTTCCTCTAACCAAAGTAATCATATCATTTTCAAAGTTTTCTAACTCACTTCTTAATATTTCACCTAATCGTTCTGCATTTTCTGCTAGTTTTTCTTCTTTTACTACTTCCAATGCAGCAATAGCTACTTTGTTTGCAAGCGGATTTCCACCAAATGTAGAACCATGTTCTCCTGGTCGGATACACATCATTACCGCATCATCTGCTAACACTGCAGAAACAGGAAATACACCACCTGAAATTGCTTTTCCTAAAATTAAGATATCTGCTTTTACATCTTCATGATCGACTGCTAATAATTTTCCGGTACGGGCAATTCCTGTTTGTACCTCATCTGCAATAAATAAAACTCCCGATTGTTTACATAGTTCCTTAGCACCTTTTAAATATCCTTCATCCGGAACAAATACTCCTGCCTCACCTTGAATAGGTTCTACCATAAATCCTGCTATTGTCTCATCTTTTAATACTTCTTTTAAAGCATCCAAATCATTATAAGGTATATTTATAAATCCTGGAGTGTATGGGCCAAATTCTTTTCTAGCATCTGGGTCGTTACTAAAAGAGATAATTGTAGTTGTACGCCCATGAAAATTTCCATTACAAACAATAATTTTGGCTGTATCTGGTGCTAAACCTTTCTGCTGATAACTCCACTTCCTACACAATTTAAGTGCAGTTTCTACAGCTTCAGCTCCAGTATTCATAGGAAGTACCTTATTATAACCAAAATAGTCGGCTATATACTTCTCATAATCTCCTAAAGTATCGTTATAAAAAGCACGAGAAGTTAATGTTAGAACATCAGCTTGTTGTTTAAGTGCATCCACAATTTTATGATGACAATGCCCCTGATTTACTGCAGAATAAGACGATAAAAAATCATAATATCTTTTCCCCTCAACATCCCATACAAAAACCCCTTCTCCTTTTGCCAACACTACAGGTAAAGGATGATAATTATGTGCTCCATATTTATCTTCTAATTCTATATATTGTTTTGACTTACTCATTTTTATTACATTTATAATTAAAGTGCAAATATATAGATAGAAATTGAAAAAAGCTATGAAATAAAAAAGGAGGTGGAAAAATAACCACCCCCTTCAAAAAACCTCACTTTTATTAACTAAGTGAAACGAAAAGTATTTTTAAAAAGGGGATGGAAACAAGTAAGAAACCATCCCCCTAAAACCCCACTTAACAATTAAATTAAGTGAAACGAAAAGTCTACATCATAATAACTACTGCAAGAGCAAAAGTTATTATCACAACCAAAAAAACTAAATACGAGACTTCTTTCTTAGCCATTTGAGTTGCTATTTTTAGAAATTGGTGGCAAAAATATTGACACAACACCCAAAACCATAATTATTTTAAAAATCATACTGTAATTATACAACCCTAAAAGTGCATAATCAATCAGTATAAATACGGATGCTGAAAACTTAAATTAAAATTATTGTACATAACTATAAATCAAATATTTAAGATGTTAAAAACTATGCTTTTCGTCCAATTTCGTAATTTTATTTTTTTTCCATTTTAAAAAAAAGTTAGCGATTTTTCAAAAATCTCATAGAAAATTGATGTTTGAATAATATTGATGCTTTTTTGCTAATATAATTTATTTTTGCAGAATGGGAAAAAATAGAAGAAAACCAATTTTAATAGAACATATTGAAATTATTGACACGGCAAGTAAAGGGAAATCAGTAGCCAAACATGATGGAAGAGCTGTATTTGTACAAGGTGGAGTTCCTGGAGATATTTGCGATATTACCGTTTTTAAACGGAGAAAGAAATATTGGGAAGCCAGAATTGAAAAAATACATATTTATTCTGAAAAAAGAACAGAACCAAAATGTGAGCATTTCGGAACTTGTGGTGGCTGCAAATGGCAAAACATGAAATACGAATCTCAACTTAGCTTTAAACAAAATGAAGTACTTAACAACCTAAAAAGAATTGGAGGCATTGATCTACCTCCTCACCAAGAAATAATTGGTAGCGAAAATGAGTATTTTTACAGAAATAAAATGGAATACACCTTCTCTAATAAAAGGTGGCTTACCATTGAAGAAATACAATCAGAAGAAGATATAGAAGACAAAGATGCTTGTGGGTTTCATGTGCCTGGAATGTTCGATAAAGTAATAAATCTGAATAATTGCTATTTACAACAAGAACCCTCAAACGCAATCAGGTTATCAGTAAAAAAGTTTGCTGATAAAAATAATCTTACTTATTTTGATATTCGCAATCATCACGGGCTATTAAGAAACCTGATGATTCGTACTTCCTCCACAAACGATTTAATGGTTTTAGTTCAGTTTTATGAAAACGATAAAAAGAACATCAATTTACTGATGGAGCATATTAAAACTTCTTTCCCAGAAATTACTTCTTTATTGTATATCATCAACCAAAAAGCAAACAATACCATGTACGACCAAGAAGTAATTTGCTATAACGGAGAGGATTACATTATGGAAGAAATGGACGGACTGCATTTTAAGATTGGAGCAAAATCCTTTTTCCAAACCAATAGCGAACAAGCAAAAGTATTGTACCGCAAAACAAAAGAACTTGCAAATATTACTGCTGATGATTTAGTTTATGACCTTTACACAGGAACAGGGACCATAGCACAATATGTTGCTACTTCAGCTAAAAAAGTTGTTGGAATTGACTCGGTAGAAGAAGGAATAAAAGCAGCTTACTTAAATGCAGAACACAATAATATTGACAACTGTACTTTCTATACTGGAGACATGAAAGAAATTTTTACAGATGAATTCATTGCACAAAATGGAACTCCTGATGTAATTATTACCGACCCTCCAAGAGATGGGATGCACAAGAAAGTAGTAGAACAAATACTAAAAATTGGAGCTAAACGAATTGTATATGTAAGTTGTAATTCAGCAACACAAGCTCGTGATTTAGCTTTGATGAATGAATTATATAAAGTAAGCCACCTTCAACCGGTAGATATGTTTCCACAAACTCATCATGTAGAAAATATTGTTGTTTTGGAATTAAAGTAGTAATTTTAGCAACAAATAGAACTATAAAAAATTATGAAAAAGAACAAAATCATTACAGCTGCAGCAATTGTGTTGTTTTTAGCTGGAATTTCACACCTTATAAGAATTTTTTATGGATGGGAAATTACAATATCAGAATGGGAAATGCCAATTTGGGTAAGTTTTATAGGAGGGACTATCCCTGTATTCTTATCTTACAACCTACTTAAACTCAAAAAATAATGAATGATATTTGGGAAAAATTAAAAGAGCTGTATGATGCAAATCCTATTTTGTTTGGTTTTTTACTTTTCATAGATTTAGCCATTTTATACTTAATAATTCAATACTTCTTTAACTGATGCTCTTAAGAATTCATCCTGATAACCCAGACCCAAGGCAAATAAAAAAAGTTGTGGACTGCCTTAAAGATGGAGGTGTAATTATTTATCCAACTGATACCGTTTATGGATTTGGTTGTGATGTAAATAATAAAAAAGCAATGGAAAAACTATGCCGATTAAAAGGTATAGATATTAAAAAACACAACCTTGCATTTGTCTGTTATGATTTAAGCCATATTGCTGATTTTACTAAACACCTGGAAACATCAATTTATAAATTGATGAAAAAAACTTTACCAGGACCTTATACTTATATTTTGAATGCAAATAGCAGTATTCCAAAGCTATTTAAAAACAAGAAAAAAGAAATTGGAATAAGAATCCCAGAGAATAATATTACTAGAGAAATAGTAAAAGAGCTAGGAAATCCCATAGTTACAACATCAGTAAAAGATGATGACATGGTAATTGAATACAGCACAGACCCTGAGTTAATTTATGAATATTTTGGAAACAGAGTAGATATGGTTATTTCAGGAGGTTTTGGAGATAGCACACATTCAACTATTATTGATTGCACTGAAAATTACCCTAAAGTTATTCGTAAAGGGAAAGGAGATACTAGCTTATTTGGCTGATAATTTTAATAACTTGAGGTAATATTAATTCAACCCCATCATTTACAATTATGTAATCAGATAATTTTTCTTTTTCTGATTGTTTCATCTGGCTCTCAATTCTACTTTTAACCTGATTAATTGAATCATTATCTCTTTGTTGCACTCTTTGAATTCTGATATTTTCAGGGGCAGTTACACAGATTACTTTATCAAGTCCTATATGTGAATTGCTTTCAAACAAAATGGCTGCTTCTTTTACAACTATTTCAGACTCTTGCTTTTCACACCAATCTAAAAAACTTTGCTTTACAACAGGATGAACTAGTGCATTTAACTCATTAAGTTTTTTAATATCAGAAAAAATAATACTTGCTAAAATTTCTTTTTGTAATTTTCCATCAATATAAATAACATTACCAAATATTAATTTGATATTTTTAATTAATTCTAAATCTGAAACCATGCATTTTTTCGCTTCAACATCTGCATTAAAAACAGGGATACCCATTTGATGAAACAACTTAGCAACAAAAGTTTTACCTACTCCAATCCCACCAGTTAATCCTATTTTTTTCATGATTTCATTTTGCAAGAAAGTTCCTGATAAACGGCTTCATATTGTGGTAAAATATTTGGCAAATCAAAAGTATGCGCATGTGCTAAAGCATTTTCTTTGAATGCATTTAGCTTTTCATTATCTATCAGTAAACTTAAAGTATCACTTACCATTTTGTTCACATCCCCTACTTCTGATAAATAACCTGTTTTCCCATCAATATTTACTTCAGGAAGCCCACCAGTATTAGTCGATATTACTGCCACTTTACTCGCCATAGCTTCCAAAGCAACCAAACCAAAACTTTCTCTTTCGGAAGGTAAAATAAAAATATCAGTAATTGAAAGCATTTTTTCAATTACCTTTAACTTTCCTAGAAATTTTACTTTATCACAAATACCTAATTTTCGGCACAATTGCTCTACCTTTAAGCGCTCAGGCCCGTCCCCAATCATTAATAATTTTGCTGGAACTTCTTTGTGAACTTTATTAAAAATCTTGATAACATCTTCTACTCTTTTTACTTTTCTAAAATTAGAAATATGCGTTAAAATAAACTCTTCCTTTTTTGCAAATCGATTTCGTAATTTCATATCATCTTCCTGCTGATATAAACTCATGTCAATAAAATTAGGGATAGACTTTATCTCATTTTTAATATTAAAATGTTCTAAAGTTTCACTTTTTAAATCCTCAGAAACAGCAGTTATCGTATCTGACATATTTATCGCATATTCAATAACTGGTTTAAATGATTTATCCTTACCCAAAAGTGTGATATCTGTTCCGTGCAAAGTAGTCACAATTGGAATATCAATACCATGAGTTGCTAAAATTTGCTTAGCATTAACTGCTGCACTAGCATGAGGAATTGCATAATGAACATGCAAGATATTTAACTTTTCATGCAAAGCTACATCTACTAATTTTGAAGTCAAATTAAGCTCATAAGGTGCGTATTCAAAAAGAGGATAATCAGGGACACTTACCTCATGATAATAAATTTTTTCTGAAAAAATATCAAGTCTAAATGGTTGGTCGTAAGAAATAAAATGTACCTCATGACCTTTTTCAGCAAGTGCAATTCCAAGTTCGGTCGCCACTACTCCACTACCACCATAAGTTGGGTAACAAACAATACCTATTTTAAGTTTCTTATTCATTTAAACTATCATAAATTACTTGCATAATTTCAGTTCTCACATCCATATTCAATAACTTCTTATTGTTTGCATCAGGATGAATTCTATTGGATAAAAATACATAAACTAAATCAGTTGATGGGTCAGCCCAAGCCAAAGTTCCAGTAAAACCACTATGACCAAAGCTTGATAATGAAACGCATTGGCAAGTTGTACCACCTTCTTCTCCTTCCAGAACTGGTTTATCAAATCCAGCTCCTCTCCTATTATCATTATTAGGAAATTGACATTTAGTAAATTCCTTTACCACTTCTTTTGATAAATATTGCTCACCTGCATACTCACCATTTTGCAAATACATTTGCATCAATTTTGCTAAATCATTAGCATTAGAAAAAAGTCCAGCATGGCCACTAACACCACCCTGCATAGCCGATCCCATATCATGCACATACCCTTTTAAAAGCTGACTTCTAAACTCATAATCAAATTCAGTTGGAACAATTCTATTTGGTTTAATTCTACCCAAAGGTAAATATCCTAAGTTTTCCATTCCAAGCCCTTTATAGAATTGTTCCTCAACAATATTATTAAGTTGCTTTTTATATTTCGATTCAATCAACTTCTTAAAAAAGTAGTATCCTAAATCAGAATAGCGATAATCTTTATTTTCTAATAATTCTGATTCTTTTATTTGCTGAACAATTGAATCAGAAAATTGGGCGTGTAGATAAATTCCTTCAGCAACTTTAATAGGATATTCTTCTGATTCAAATTTACTATACAAAGTATCTCTTAAACTCATAATACCAGAAACACTGTCCTTTTGTAAAGTTTGTTTGTAAAACGGAATCCAAGTGTCTAGTCTGGACTGATGAGATAAAATTTCACGAATAATTAAATCCTTTTTATCAGAGCTATCAAGAGGCATATAAACTGCTAGTTTTTCATCTAAATCAAGACTACCATCATCAACCATTTGCATTAAAACTGGTACAGTTGCTCCAATTTTTGTAATTGACGCTAAATCATAAATATCAGAATTTCTTACGGCTATTTTTTCATCATAAGTATGATAACCGTATGATTTATTAAAGAAAATATCACCATCTTTTGCGATTAAAACCTGACAACCAGGTGTAGCTTTTTCAGCAATTGCATTTTCAGCAATACTATCAATTTTATAAAGCAAATCTGATCTGAAATTTATTTCTTCTGGAGACACATATTTCATTCTAATAGATTCAGTTTTTAACCCTGAATTTATTTCATAATGATTAGATGTAACTGGTATTTTACCACTCATTCCAATACCACCAAAAATGGCTTGAGCACTTTGCTCTTGTGCTACTTTACTATTTTGATAACTAAGTAAAAGCGCATCAAAATTATTAATAAACAAAAAAGAATTCAAACTATAAGGATTTGCAAAAACAGAAACCACAACTTTAGATTGCAATGCAATAGATTGCAATAAAATATCCGTTTTCTTATCAATCTTATAGGGCTTCCAGGCATTTGCATTTGACTTATGTACGCTAGCAATAACTAGATTAAATTCAGCTAATTTGTTTAATAAAACAACCTGTTCAGAAGTAGTTGCTTTCTCAGAAATTGTAAAATGAGTAGTTGGAGCATAATTAGACAGCATAGACTGAAAGTCAGCACCACTTTCACCAATAGAAACAGAAGCAATTCGCAATGTATCTAATCTTTTTAAAGGCAATAAATCATCATAATTCTGCAACAAAGTTAATGATGATTTTACCAACTTTTTATCTAATAGTTCGGTTTCATTTGTAATAATTTCATCAGCAACTTTTTCCAAATTTACAGGAGAATAATTATCTAGCCCCATCCATTGTTTTGCTTTTAAAATCTTCAAACATCTTGCATCAATCTCTTTTTGAGTAATTTGATTTTTAGCAATTGCTTTTTTAATTTCTTCAATTGCTTTTGGAACATTCAAGGGATAAAGCAAAACATCATTACCTGCAAGCAAAGCTTTTACATCAACTATTCCTGGTTCATAAAAATCACTTACCCCTTTCATATTTAATCCATCAGTAATTGCCAAGCCAGTAAAGCCCATTTCAGTTTTTAGCAATCCATCTACTACTTTAGGAGAAAGAGATACAGCCAAATTCTTAGTATCATCTAGTACTGGAATATGCAAATGAGCAACCATAATTGAACCAATTCCATTATTAATTAACTTTTTAAAAGGAACTAATTCTACTTCATCTAAACGATACTTCAGGTGATTTACTGTAGGTAATGTTTTATGAGAATCAGCATCTGTATCACCATGTCCAGGAAAATGTTTTGCACAGGCTAAAACCTTATTATCTTGCATTCCCTTCATGTAAGCTACCCCCATCCGTCCAACTTTCTCAGGATTTTCACCAAAGGAACGGTTATTAATAATTGGGTTTTCAGGGTTTGAATTAACATCAACAACAGGAGCAAAATTAATGTGAGTTCCTATAAGTTTGCATTGACGCGCTACTTCTTCTCCCATTTGGTAAATTAAGTTAGTATCTTCAATAGCACCCAAAGTCATTGGCCAAGGAAAACTCAATGCAGAATCCAATCGCATAGCCACTCCCCATTCTGCATCCATAGCAATCATTAAAGGAGTTTTAGTTATTGACTGATAATAATTAGTCAACTTTGCCTGCCTTACAGGACCACCTTGCAAAAACATCAAACCACCAACTTTATAATGTTCAATCAAATCAGTAATTTGTTGTTTATGTGCATCTCCTTGATTAGAGTAAGCAGTAACTATAAACATCTGTGCAATACGCTCATCCTCTGATAAAGTAGTCATTAGACTGTCGGCCCAAGAAGTTGAATCAGTTAAGAAAACAGCTTTACTTTGTGCATTTATATTGGAAATATTACTAATAAAAACTACAAAAAGTAATATTAAAATCTTAATTTTTCTCATAGTCGTAAAATTAGAAATTGTAGCTAAAATCAAAAAGAATTAACAAAAGTAAAATCATTACTTATCAACTAAAATATTTAATACTTTTGTAAATATGCATGCACCAAAACTTCCATCATTTTTTAGAACAGTAAATAGCAAAAGATTTTTGTTTAAGCCGAGGTATTATGATGAAAGAAAGGAACGTATTGAACAACTAAAAAAAGAAGGGAAATCTCCTCTAAAATTCAAAAGACAAAAGCTGAAACATCCAGCGCAAAAAGGAAGAGGAAGAATAATTATATTTTTGATTATTATTTTATCTTTGCTTGCATACAAATTCATCATTAATTAAGCCAGAGTTTACATTGGATATCATTCAATTATTACCAGATCATGTAGCTAATCAAATTGCAGCCGGAGAAGTAATTCAAAGGCCAGCATCAGCTGTAAAAGAAATGCTAGAAAACGCATTGGATGCAGGAGGATCTGAAATAAAATTATTCGTAAAAGATGCAGGAAAAACACTTTTGAAAGTAGTAGATAATGGATGTGGAATGAGCGAAACAGATGTAAGAATGTGTTTTGAACGCCATGCAACATCAAAAATTAAATCAGCAGATGATTTATTTGAAATACAAACTATGGGATTTAGAGGAGAAGCAATGGCGTCAATTGCTGCTATTGCTCACGTTGAAGTCAATACAAAATTAACATCTAATGAACTTGGAACTCATATAATCATTGAAGGAAGTGAAATAAAAACACATGAGGATTGTGCAACAGCTAATGGAACTTCAATAAAAGTTAAAAACCTTTTTTATAATGTTCCAGCAAGAAGAAATTTCTTAAAATCTGATAAAGTTGAGATGCGACATTTAACTGAGGTATTTACAAGAGTATCTCTAGCAAATCCGAATGTAAAAATGCAATTGTTTCATAATAATAACGAGATTTTTCATCTTCCAATAAGTAATTTCAGACAAAGGATAGTTAATATTATTGGTGGTAAAAAGAATGAAAATTTAGTTCCAGTTGAAGAAGAAACTACTGTTGTTAAAATTGATGGATTTGTAGGAAAACCAGAGGCTGCAAAAAGAACAAGAGGTGAACAATACTTTTTCGTAAATGGTCGATTCATAAAAAGCAACTATTTAAATCATGCTGTTAGTAAGGCATTTGAAGAATTAATTCCTCATAATTACTTCCCATCTTATTTTATTAATTTAGATATTGATCCAAAATTAATTGACATCAATATTCACCCTACAAAAACGGAAATAAAGTTTGAAGATGAACAAGCAATTTATGCAATTATTAGAGCTTGTGTAAAACGATCGTTAGGCGCTTACAACATTGCGCCAACTCTTGATTTTTCTCAAGAACTTTCATTTGACTTAGGATATAAACAAGACAAACAAACAACAATAAAAGAACCAACAATTAAGATTGATTCATCTTACAACCCTTTCGAAAATAAAAGAGAAAATCAACCAAAACAAACAGAGGTAAAAGCAGAAGAAAAATGGGAAACTCCTTCTTTTGAAAAAGATTTTGTTCCAGAAGTCGAAAATACTGATTTGCAACAGATAGGAAACCATTTTATAGCTGTGCCAAATGAAAATGGGTTGCTTTTAGTACACCAAAGAAGAGCACACAAAAGAATCCTATTCGAATATTTCACAAAGGTTTTAAATAGCAACAAAGGACAATCTCAACAATTATTATTTCCCAAAGGAATTGAATTGAATAAGTCAGAAATTGGAATAATTACCGACATGACTAATGAGCTGAATAAAGTTGGATTTAATTTTGAGGTAAAAGAAAACCACATTTCAATAAACGGAATTCCTCCAGAATGCCAAGAGGAAAACTTGCAATTTGTAATTGAAGATTTAATTGAACAACATAAAAATTCAGAAGATTTACTAACTGAACAACAAAATACTTTAGCAGTTTCACTTGCTACTTCTCTTGCTATAAATGAAGTAAAAAAGTTAAGCTCTGAAGAAATGATTGGATTAAAAAATGAATTGCTAAAATGCGAAACACCAAGCGTGTGCCCAAGTGGAAAACGAACAATGATCAATATAAAAACTGCTGATTTAGAAAAATACTTTTAACATGTACAGACCAACATCATTTAGAGAATTACCAGAGATAATTAAGAACCTATTAATTATAAATGGACTATTATTTCTTGCAACTATTTCTTTAGGAAGTTATGGTATTGACCTTACACAGCTTTTAGGTTTACATCAGTTTCAGTCAGAAGATTTTATGCCTCATCAATTGATTACGCATTTCTTTATGCACGGAAATTTTACTCATTTATTCTTCAATATGTTTGCCCTTTGGATGTTCGGTAAAATTCTAGAAAATGTATGGGGAGCTAAACGATTTCTTATTTATTACATGATAACAGCTTTAGGAGCTGCCGCACTTCACTTGGCAGTTAGTCAATATCAAATTTATGAATTATCTAATGAGTTCCCCAATCTTATAGAACTAGCTAAAAAAGGACTTTACAATCCAAGTAATGAAAATTCATTAAGATTAACTCAATTAGTTACAACTCCTACTGTTGGAGCGTCAGGAGCTGTTTTTGGTATTTTATTAGCATTTGGGATGTTGTTCCCTAACACACTCTTATACATCTACTTTGCTATTCCTATAAAAGCAAAATATTTTGTAATGATTTATGGAGCATTAGAACTATATTTAGGTTTAAGCAATAACCCAGCTGACAATGTTGCTCACTTTGCACACTTAGGAGGAATGTTATTTGGATTTTTACTTCTTAAATATTGGCAAAAGAACCACACACAATTTAATTAATGGATAATATTTTAAATAATCTAAAACACGAATTTAAGAAAGGTACTATCTTAAGTAAACTAATCTATATTAATGTAGGGATGTTTTTATTATTCAGCATATTAGGAGTTTTATCTTTTATGTTTCAATTTGATATTTCCCCATTATTAAACAAACTTTACTTACCTGCAGAAAATAGCAGACTTATCAGTCAGCCATGGACTTTCATTACTTATATGTTTTTACATAGTGGGTTTATGCACCTTTTATTCAACATGTTGTGGCTACATTTTGGAGGGAAAATATTTTTACAATACTTACATCCAAAACAACTATTAAGTACTTATATTCTAGGGGGAATTAGTGGTGGTTTACTATTTGTTATAGCTTACAATTACATACCCTCTTTACAAGGATATCTTGATGGAGCACAAGCTTTGGGAGCATCAGCTTCAGTGTTGGCAATTATTGTTTCAATTTCAACTTACACTCCCAATTATAGCGTTCAACTTCCTTTTATAGGTTTTGTAAAATTAAAACACATTGCAATATTCACTGTTGCTCTCGATATCATCAGCATTCCTAAAGGAAATACTGGAGGACATATAGCGCATATTGGAGGAGCTATTTTCGGATATATCTACATTAAACAGTTGCAAAAAGGAAATGATTTTAGCATAGGTTTTTCTAACTTCTTTGAAAGGCTAGTCAACACTTTTAAAAACAAAAGCAAACTAAAAACGGTACATAAAAGAGCTAAAACTGATTATGAGTTTAACTCAGGAAAATCAGCTCAACAAAAAGAGATTGACAAGGTTTTAGAGAAAATCTCAAAATCAGGATATGAGAGCTTAAGTAAAGAAGAAAAAGCAACACTATTTAGTGCGAGTAAAAAATAGATGAAAGGGTTATCATTAATTAACAAGTTACTTTATTTGATAAACTCCCTGAGTTTATTTACACTACTCCTCTCCTATTTATCTCCATTTATAAGCCCAACTATATTTTGGCCTATCTCATTTTTTGGCTTATTATTTCCAATTCTATTTTTACTGAATTTAGCATTTTTCATTTATTGGCTAATCGGTTTTAAAAAACCTATGTGGGCAAATCTTTTTATTCTTTTATTAGGAATAGGAAATATTAGAGCATATTTCGGAATAAACCCTGATGCTACATCATCAGAAGAAAATACAAAAATATTATCCTTTAATGTTAGGCTCTTTAACAAATATCAATGGTTAGAAAAACCGAATGTGAAAGCAGATATTTTTAGTTTTTTTAAAGAAGAAAATCCTGATATTTTGTGCATACAAGAGTTTTATAGTCCCAATGAAATTCCAGACTTAAACTATCCTTACAGACATATAGGATTGCAAAGTAAAAAGAGCCAATGGCATATGGCTATTTACAGTAAACACCCTCAGATAAAAAAGAAAACTGTAAGCATAAAAGGGGAGCGGATGAACAACACTTGCATCTATTCTGATATGATAATAAATAAAGATACAATTAGAGTTTACAACATACATTTAGCTAGCAATTGGTTTAAAAATACTGACTATTCATTTATTCAAAATCCACAGAAAGAAAAAATAAAAGAAGGAATTATTGGAATTACAAAAAGAATGAAAAGCAGTTTAATTAAGAGAGCTGAAGAAGTAGAAATAATAAAACAGCACATGGCTGATTGCACTTATCCGATTATAGTTTGTGGAGATTTTAATGACACCCCTCTCTCCTATGCCTACAACTCAATAAAAGGAGATTTGAGTGATGCATTTAGCATATCAGGAAAAGGAATTGGTAATAGTTTTGTGAAAATTCCAGCTTTAAGAATTGACTACATTTTGCATGACAATGAACTAAAGAGTAGCAATTACCAAAAGCACAAACAAGTCCTTTCTGATCATTATGCTGTAAGTTGTGAAATTGAAATTGGAAATTAGTCTAAATATTTTAGTATTTAAATATCAGAGTAAAAACTAACAACTAATTATTATCTTTACCCCATGCAACTATTCTTTATAGAAAACCCAGAGAGCGAAATTGTTCTTTCCAAGGAGGAAAGCAAGCATGCTACTAAAGTTTTAAGAAAAAAAGAAGGGGACATACTTAACTTTACTGATGGAAAAGGCGGATTTTACAGAGCAGAGATTACAGTAGCTGATACTAAAAAATGCAGATTACAAATAATAAGTAGCAAACAAAAACCAAAACAACACAACTACCATTTACACATTGCTATTGCTCCAACAAAAAACATGGATAGGTACGAGTGGTTTTTGGAAAAAGCAACTGAAATAGGGATAGATGAAATTACGCCTATTATTTGCGACCACTCTGAACGGAAAGTTTTAAAAACTGAAAGATGTAATAGGATATTGCTTTCTGCTATGAAACAATCCTTAAAATTTCATTTACCGAAACTGAATGAAACCATTACGCTAAAAGACTTTTTAAAACAAGATTTTGAAGGAAATAAATACATTGCTCATTGTGAAGATGGAGAGAAAACAGAATTAAGAAAGGAAGAAAAAGCAAATAAAACTACAGTTTTGATAGGGCCTGAAGGCGATTTCTCTCCTGCTGAAATTGAAATAGCTTTGCAAAGCCAATTTAAAACAGCAAGTTTGGGGACAAGTAGATTGCGTACAGAAACAGCAGGGCTAGTAGCTGTACATACTATAAATTTAAAATACTAGAATGAAAAAGCTATTTTTAATATTAATGTCACTTCCAATTCTATTAATTGGGCAGAACACCTACCAAATAGCAGTACTAAAATATAATGGTGGTGGAGATTGGTACGCCAACCCAACTGCCCTACCCAACCTTATTGCTTTTGCAAACGAGAACATAGGTACTAACATAAAAACTGAACCCGCAACTGTAGAAGTTGGAAGTAGCGCTATTTTTAATTATCCTTACTTACACATGACCGGGCACGGAAATGTAGTTTTCAATTCCAGTGAAGCTGAGAATTTACGCACTTACCTTTTAGCAGGCGGTTTCCTGCATATAGATGATAATTACGGAATGGATGCTTTTGTCCGTACAGAAATAAGAAAAGTTTTTCCTGAAACTGATTTAGTTGAACTGCCAATTAATCATACTATTTTTCATGGGAAATATGAGTTTCCTAATGGCTTGCCAAAAATCCATGAGCATGATGCAAGTCCTGCTAAAGCTTATGGGATAATTGTTGATGGGCGTTTAGTTTGTCTTTACACTTTTGAATCAGATATTGGTGATGGTTGGGAAGATGCAGAAGTCCATAATGACAGTGATCATGTAAGACAAAAAGCACTGCAAATGGGAGCAAATATTTTGGAGTATGTGTTCTCTAACTAATCTTTAATCAACAAAAACTCAACTTCTTGCGGATAGAGACGCTCAAGTTTCACAAAAGACGGCAAGTTATTTATCTGCACTTTTAATCTTTTGGTATTTTCATCTAGTTCAGATGCATCAACTGTAATGTTTAAAAAATCTGTTTTTAAGAAATTATACTTACTCTTTGGCAAGCGAATAGTAGCACTAATCTCATTAGGAAACAACTTCAATGTATAACCTTTTTTAAGATTTTCGACTTTAACTTTTTGGGTCATTTTCTGCTCAATAAACTGCTCAACATTTATGGATACACTTAATTCTGTTTCTTTAGTTTGTAATCCTTCAGGAATTATCAAATCAACTTTAATAAAAGTATTCTCAAAAACATTATCAAGTTTTAAAAGTTCAGTGGAAATTTCAGTTAATGAATCTAATACATTTTGATCTCCATAAATCGTGATTTTTTCAGGGTTTAACTGTATTTCTGATGACAACCAATATTCACTTTTTAAAGTAATATCATCAAACAACTTTATAGGTACTTCTTTTTTGGTTTTATTAGCAAAAGGAACAATTAATCGTTCAGGACTTAAATCCATTATTTCCATTGAACTTCCTAAAATCTTAGCTACTTTTTCTCTTTTTGAATTTAATATCCAAAATAGATTCTTGCCATTTTTAAGAGGCTTAGAGTTAGCGATTTCATAGTCCAGTATTAATGTCTTGAAGTTAAAAAAATGATAAAAAATAATGGAGAAACCTGGGGCTTTTACCCTAGCTTCTATAAAATCAATTGGGGAATTAATCTCAACTAAATCAGTAGGGTAATTCTTGTAATTTACAGGAACGGAAAGAGTTGTTTCGTGTGTTTTTGAAAGCATACTCAAAAACCAAAAGGAGAAGGAAATAAAAAGAAAAAGTGCGTAAGTATTTAACTTCTTATTTTTTGCAACTGACTTAAAAAAATGAGCTATTGATTTTTTTAAGTTGCTAGACATTATTTTTGCTCTATACCAGCATCTCCACTCATTGATACTGCAGTTTTTTCAATTTTCAAAGTATTTCCTCCCATAACCTCAACAATAAAAGTATCTTCTTGTACATCATTAATTTTACCATGAATCCCTCCAATAGTAACCACTTTATCACCTTTTTTAAGTGCTAAACGATATTCACGCTCTTTTTTTTGTTTCTTAATTTGAGGGCGAATCATAAAGAAATACATTACGGCAAAAATCATACCGAACATAATTAACGAACTCATACCTGTACCTGCTGTTTGTAATAAAATCATATTATTCTGTTTCTGGAACTAAAACAGTTCCTTTAATTGTTAAAACCTTTGTACTTGGAATAGCATTAGTAACCAAAGTTACTGTTTTGTTTTGCTTTCCTCTTTTATTTCCACTATTGAAAGTAACTTTAATTATTGCTTCATCACCTACTGCAACTGGTTCTTTTGGCCACTCAGGCACAGTACAACCACAACTTCCTTTTGCTGAACGAATTAATAAAGGTGCATCACCAGTATTTTTTAATATAAACTCTGTATTCACTGATTCCTTCTGATTCATTTCTCCAAAATCAAAAAAGTCTTGTGAAAGTTCAATTTTAGGCATATCAACTTGGTCAGCATTTTTTTCAGCTGTAAGTGGATTATTTACTAAATCAGTAGTAATTTTTTTATCATCAGTATTTGAGCATGATGCTAAAACAATAGCTGATAATAATAAAGTGTATAGTGTTTTCATATTCATTTTCAAAACTAAGATTATTTTTTAAACTAAACCTCTACCAGTTTTTTTAATCTTACCTTCTCTAGTATAAGTTTTTACAAAATTATCTAAAAGACCATTTACAAACAATTTACTTTTAGCTGTGCTGTAGTATTTTGCAATTTCAATGTACTCGTTCATTGATACTTTTACTGGTAATTCAGGCATAGATAAAATTTCTGCAAAAGCCATTTTTAAAAACAATTGATCCATTTTTGCAATACGATCAATCTCCCAATTTCTAGCAAATTTTATAATAATTTGTTCGTAATCCTCATTATTGTTTATGGTATTTCTAAATAACTTTAATGCAAATTCTTTATCCGAACTGTCCTTAAAAGCTCCTTTAGTATCCATGCTTTTATCCTCTTTAATATCGCCAAAAATAATAGCTGCAATAAATGGTAAATCATCTACCCAGTAAATACTTCTTTCTTCAAAAATATGATGTACAAGTTCATTTTTAAGAATGTAATCGTTTAGGGCATTAATAATAAATTTCTTATCAACCTCAACATCTTTATTTTCATTAGCAATGTATTTTTGATACAAGTCAGACTGATAAAGTTCCTTAAATAACTTATGCACAATATCATGATCGTTTTTAATCCAGGTACCTGAAACTCTCGCAACCTTATCCATCAAATCCAGATTGCTTCTAACACTTGTAATAATATCATTATCAACAAAACGAGTATTCGGATTTAAATCCAATGCAGTAGGCAGATGCTTTTTCTTCCCTTCCTCATAAAAATTATCAGCATGCTTTACAAGCTGAATCCATAATGAAATGATTACTAATTTTAGTTCTACTACTTCATCAAAATGCTTTAGCATTGCTCTTTCAGCAACTGACATTTCATTTACTTTAGTGGAAAGGTAAGAATATAATGACTGCATTACTTTTACCCTGATGTGTCTTCTACTTAGCATCTAAATTATGCGTTTTTTCTATCGTTAATTCTTTGTTCAGCAATCTCTAAAGCAGCAGCATGAGTTGTCATATCTTCTAGCTCAGATTTCTTTAAAATCTCCAAAGTTGTATTGTAAATCTCTCTTGTTTGATTGATTGCATGCTCTTTATCATATCCTTTAATTTCAGAATATACATTAATTAATCCTCCTGCATTGATTAAGAAATCAGGAGCGTAAACTATTCCTTTATCAGAACATAATTGCCCGTCTCTTACCTCATCAGCTAATTGATTATTTGCAGCACCAGCAATTATCTCACATTTTAATCTGCTTAAAGTAGAAGGATTTACTGTTGCACCTAAAGCACAAGGAGCGTAAATATCAATATCTAAATCATAGATTGCATCTCCCATTACAATAGTAGCGCCAAATTCTTCAGCAAGCTCAGCTAATCTTGTTTCGTTAATATCATTAATAATTACCTTAGCACCTTCTTCAGTTAAGTGTTTTACTAGGTTTTCTCCTACATGGCCAATGCCTTGTACAAGTACAGTTTTTCCGTCTAAACTATCACTTCCCCATTTGAATTTTGCAGAAGCTTTCATTCCCATATATACACCAAAAGCAGTAACTGGTGAAGGATCACCACTACCTCCCATACTTTCAGGAATACCAGTAACATGCTTAGTTTCCATACGCACATATTCCATATCCTTAGTACTCATTCCTACATCTTCAGCAGTTATATATTTACCCCCTAAACTATCAACATACTCACCAAACTTACGCATTAACGCTTCAGTTTTTTGAGTTGTAGAATCACCAATAATTACAGCCTTACCACCACCTAATTCTAAGCCAGAAATTGCTGCTTTAAATGACATTCCTCTTGAAAGTCTAAGCACATCTTGTATTGCATCTTCTTCATTAGCATAATCCCACATACGAGTACCTCCAAGCGCAGGACCTAAAGTTGTATCATGTATAGCAATAATTGCTTTTAAACCTGTTTCATTATCTTGACAAAAAACCACTTGCTCGTGTCCCATCACAGTCATTTTGCTAACTACTAAACCTTCATTTGTAATTGTTTTTTCTGCATTTACTATTGTCATAAGTATGTCAAATTTTAGTTATTTAATCAGATAACCCACAATTAAAATAGAAATAAATCATATTTTTAAAGGGGTCGCGAATTTACTTATTATTTTTGGCAAATCAATTAAAGTACTTAATCAATTAATGAAACCTCTATTTTACCTCAATAAATTTTTTTGGAAATACCGAAAATTACTACTGATAGGAACTTTTTTTATAGTAGTTGCAAACCTCTTTGCGCTATACCCAGCCGAGTTTGTAAGAAAAGCATTTGATGCCGTGCTTTTAAGCATGAAAGAAGGTACAAACACAGAACAAGGAGTAAAAGACACCCTTTTAAAATATGGAGGCCTAATAGTGGCTTTTGCAATACTCAAAGGAGTGTTTATGTATTTTATGAGGCAGACCGTAATTGTAATGAGCCGTAAAATTGAGTTTGATTTAAAAAATGAAATCTATCAACAGTACCAAAACCTTAGTATGAGTTTTTACAAACAAAATAAAACTGGGGATTTAATGAACAGAATATCAGAAGATGTAAGTAGAGTAAGAATGTACTTAGGACCTGCACTAATGTACGCAATAAATATCTCAATACTATTTTATTTAGTTATCAGCAAGATGTTAAGCATCAGTACGACCTTAACTTTTTATGTATTACTCCCTTTACCAATACTTGCAATACTCGTTTATTTTGTAAGCAGTAACATCAACAAAAGAAGTGAAAAGGTACAAGCACAACTATCAAAACTTACAACCATATCACAAGAAACTTTTTCAGGAATAAAAATTATTAAATCCTTTGGAAATGAAACAAACACCTGGCAAGTATTTTTAAAATCATGCAAAGAATACACCCAAAAACAATTGCAACTCGTAAAGATAGAAGCCTTCTTTTTTCCACTTATAATAACTATGATAGGTGCAAGTACTATACTTACAATTTACATAGGAGGATTGGAGAGCTTAAAAGGAAACATCACAACAGGTAACATTGCTGAATTTATTATTTATGTAAACATGTTGGCTTGGCCAGTAGCATCAGTTGGGTGGATTACTTCAATAGTGCAAAGAGCAGCTGCATCACAAGAAAGAATTAATGACTTTTTACTACTAAAATCAGATATAGAAAACACCAATAAAGCACTAACCCCTATTACAGGAGATATTACCTTTAAAGATGTAAATTTAAAATATAAGGACACAAATATAGTAGCGCTTAACAACATCAACTTTACAATAAAAGAAGGCACTACCCTTGGAGTATTTGGAAAAACAGGAAGTGGAAAATCAACTATTGCAAACCTAGTATGCCGACTGTATGACACAACAACAGGAAATATCACTTTTGGGAATGTAAAAATACAAGATTTGAATTTATTTAGCTTACGCTCCTGCATAGGATATATCCCACAAGATGGTTATTTATTTTCAGGAACTGTAAAAGAAAATATTGCATTTGCAAGCAACACTTTAAATGAAGATGAAGTAATTGATGCAGCAAAAAAATCAGAAATACTTGATGAGATTGACAGCTTTACTGATGGATTTGAAACCATAATTGGAGAAAGAGGTGTGCAACTATCAGGAGGACAAAGACAAAGATTAGCCATTGCCAGAACCTTTTACAAAAAACCGAACCTCCTTATATTTGATGATTGCTTATCAGCCATTGATGCTACCAAAGAACAACAAATACTTAAAAACCTAAAGAAAGAAAGCAAAGGAAAAACATCAATAATAATTAGCCATAGAGTTGCTACACTAAAAGAAGCCGATAAAATCGTTGTACTTGAAAAAGGAGAAATAATTGAAGAAGGAACTCACCAGGAATTACTAGCCAAAAAAGGCTTTTACTTTGACATATCTCAAAGTCAGAATAAATCAATTTGATGATTAAATATTGTGCTATTTTCTTATTATTAAATATTTTCTATATTTGACACATCATTAAAAACTAATAAATGACTGAGAAGAGAGAGATAAAAGATATATTTTCAAAGAAAGTAAAAGCAGGAAGAAGAACCTATTTTTTTGATGTAAGAGAAACAAAAGCAAGTGACTATTACATGACACTTACCGAGAGCGTAAGAGATTTTAATGAAGATGGAGCTCCAACATACAGAAAACACAAGATATACCTTTATAAAGAAGATTTTGCAAGCTTTAAAGATGCATTTGAGGAAGTAAGCAACTATATTATTGCAGAAAAAGGAGAAGAAATAATCTCAGATAAAAAGTTTAAAAAAAGGGAAGAAAAGCCTGCTGAGAAAAAAGAAGAATCATCTACTGACTTTACTGAAGTTAACTTTGATGATTTAGGAGAAGATTAAAATAACCCCACTCAAAAAACAAGTGAAAGCCCTACCAATTGGTAGGGCTTTTTTCTTAACAACTCCCCTATTTTGTTGATAATTACATTAGTTTTCAAAGAGACTATTAGTGATTAGCATAGTACTTTTATAGCCGTAAAAACAGACTATAATTATGGGAAGAATAATTGCAATTGCAAACCAAAAAGGAGGGGTAGGGAAAACAACAACTGCTATGAATTTAGCAGGGAGTCTAGGAGTGCTAGAAAAGAAAGTATTACTTGTTGATGCTGACCCACAAGCCAATGCTACATCAGGAGTTGGACACAACCCACAAGAAATAAAACAAGGAATATATGAATGTTTAATTGGAAATGCTATAGCTAAAGATTGTATACTTGAAACGAGAAGCCCTAACCTTGATTTACTCCCAGCAAATATTGATTTGGTAGGTGCCGAGCTAGAACTTGTAAACCTGGAAGAAAGAGAGTACAAGATGAAAAAAGTACTTGATCCTATACAAGATAATTACGATTACATTATTATTGATTGTGCTCCATCATTAGGGCTTTTAACTTTGAATGCTTTATCAGCAGCAGATAGCGTAATAGTACCTATACAATGCGAATATTTTGCATTAGAAGGGCTTGGAAAATTACTCAACACAATAAAAGTAGTACAACAAAGGCTCAACATTAACCTAGAGATTGAAGGACTACTCCTTACTATGTATGATACTCGTTTGCGCCTATCCAACCAAGTAGTTGAAGAAGTAAAAAAACACTTCCAAGACATGGTATTTAAAACAATTATCCAGAGAAATGTGCGTTTAGGAGAAGCACCATCATTTGGAGAAACAATTGTAATACATGACGCAACAAGTAAAGGGGCAATCAACTACCTTAATTTAGCTGATGAATTACTTAAAAAACTGCAAGTAACTGTATAATTATGACAAAAAAGAAAAGCTCATTAGGTAGAGGGTTAGCATCTATATTAGGGACTAGCTCTTCTGACATTACAAGCAAACCAACTACTGATATAAAAACTGAAACTCCTGTTGTAGGAACAACTCATGAAATTCTTATTTCGCAAATAGTAACGAATCCATTTCAACCAAGAACAGAGTTTAATCAAGAAAAATTAAATGAGTTAGCTGTATCTATTGAGCAACTAGGAATCATTCAGCCCATTACAGTTCGTGAAATGGGATATGATAAATTCCAATTGATTTCTGGAGAAAGAAGATTTAGAGCATCACAAATTGCAGGGCTTGATAAAATACCTGCATTTGTAAGAATTGCTAACGACCAAGAAATGCTTGAAATGGCATTGGTAGAAAATATACAAAGAGAAAACTTAAACCCTATAGAAGTAGCACTAAGTTACCAAAGACTCATTGATGAAATAAAACTTACGCAAGAACAATGCTCGGAGAGGGTTGGAAAAAACAGATCAACAGTTACTAATTTTTTAAGGCTTTTAAAGCTTCCTGAAATTATACAAAAAGGGCTAAGAGATGGTTTAATTTCTAACGGACACGCAAAAGCATTACTAGCAATAAAAGATGAAAATTCACAAATCAACCTTTTTCATGATACAGTTGCAAATGGATACTCAGTACGAGAAGTAGAGCAGTTAGCTAAGGAGTTTTCTACTAGCACTTACACAAGAACTTCAAAGTCCAAAGTAGTTAACACTCCTACTCCACTTGCTTTTTCTCAGCAAAAAATGGCTCATGATTTATCAAGAAATTTGGAAAAGGATGTAGAATTAAAGCGCAACAAAAAAGGAAAAGGGAAATTGATTATTCCATTTGCTAATGATGAAGATTTAGAGCGCATATTCAACATTCTAAACAATTAAATTGTCCGTTCTTAAAAAAATATTAATTGCTTTTTTTGTAGGATTTTCCTTTACAACATCAGCACAAGAATATGGAGAAAAAATCCCAAAAAAAGCAGGATTATATTCTGCAATACTTCCTGGATCTGGGCAAGTTTACACCAAAAAATACTGGAAAGTTCCTGTAATTTATGGGGGACTTATCACCTCAGCTTACTACATAAACGAAAGTAATGATTTGTACCAATTGTATAAATCTACTTACCTAAACAGATTAGATGGAGATTTCTCTGATAACTTAAACTATTCTGATAGTGATTTAAGAACATTAACCGAACATTACAGAAGAAACAGAGAGGTATCAGCATTGCTGTTCACACTCACTTATATTTTAAACATCGTTGATGCCTCAGTAAATGCACATCTGTTTGACTATGATGTGAGTGAGGATTTATCATTACACATACAACCTGTATATTTTTCAAAAGAAAATGCAAGTGGTTTTTCGTTATCCTTTAATTTATAAATTTGTCCTATGAATATTGCAATTTTAGGAAACGGAAGAATGGGCAAAAGAATTAGTGAATTAGCTACAAAGAAAGGACACACAATTGTTGCTACCTCATCATCAGAAAAACCTGCAAACACTTTAGATTTCAGTTCTACTGATGTGGCTATTGATTTCAGCACTCCATCTACTGCATTTGCAAATATCAGCCATGCAATAAACAGTGGTATTCCTGTTATTTCAGGAACAACTGGTTGGTTAGAAAACCTAAAAGAAATAGAGAATTTATGCCAAACAAAAAAAGGAGCATTTTTATATGCTTCAAATTTTAGCTTAGGAGTAAATTTGTTTTTTGAACTGAACAAAAAGTTAGCTCAACTGATGAAAAATCATGATTACGAAAGTAAAATTCATGAAGTACATCATACCCGAAAATTAGATTCACCAAGCGGTACGGCCATTACATTAGGAGAACAAATGCAGGAGATAACAAATACTAAATCAGTTATTACTGCTGATAGAATTAATGATATTGCCGGAACACATATAATAAGTTACACTTCAGCAGTTGATGAAATTGAAATAAAACACACTGCTAAAAATAGAGATGGATTTGCAATGGGGGCAATTATTGCAGCCGATTGGATTATTGGGAAAAAAGGAGTTTTTAGCATGAAAGATGTTTTAGAACAATAAAAAAAGAAAAAATCGTTTTTAAGATTATGAAAAAATTAAAAGAAGTATTAGGAAAATCATTTAAAGTTGTAATGTTTATAGTTGCAACAATTATATGGAGTTTGTTTGTCTATACTATTGATGGAGAATGGCTCTATTTTTTACCTTTAATTGCTGGTGATATTTTATTTTGGGAAACAATCTCATGGCAGTTCTGGAAGAAAAAGGAAAAGAAACCTAAGAAGAAAAAAGGTGAACTAAGAAGCTGGTTTGATGCAATTGGTTTTGCAGTAATTGCAGCAACTATTTTACGAACTTTCCTTATTGAAGCCTATACTATTCCTACTTCATCAATGGAAAAATCAATGTTAGTTGGTGATTTCTTATTTGTAAGTAAAGTTGCTTATGGCCCTAGAGTACCTATGACTCCAATTGCATTTCCTTTAGTACACCATACCATGCCAATTGGAGGAGGAAAATCATACTCAGAAAGCGTAAAATTACCTTATCACAGAATGAAAGGCTTACATAATATTGAACGAAATGATTGTGTAGTGTTTAACTGGCCAGCTGAGGACATTGGAAGGCCAGTTGATAAAAAAGAAAACTATGTAAAAAGATGTGTTGGTATTCCTGGAGATGTGCTTGAACTTAAAAATGCACAGTTGTTTGTAAATGGTGCTCCTCAAGAAGAATTTGAAGGAATGAAAAAACAGTGGCGCTATACTGTAAGCACACAAGGCACAGGTTTAAACCCAAAGATACTTTACGAAAAGTACGATATAACTGAGGGTGGTTATGGCAGAAATAGAAATGAATACAGCTTAACCCTAACCAACAACAGCCGTGATGCTTTAAAGACTTTTCCGAATGTAACTAAGATTGATAAAAACATTGAGAAGCAAGAGCTATATGCTGATTATATTTTTCCGCATGATGAGAATTATAAATGGAATGTAGATAATTTTGGTCCAATTACAATTCCAAAAGCTGGTGAAACTGTAATTATTACAACTAAAAACCTTTCAATCTACAAAGATATTATTGAAAGGTATGAGAATAATAAACTAGAGATAGTGGATGGTGAAATTTACATCAATGATAAAGTTGCTACTACCTATACTTTTTCAATGGATTATTACTGGATGATGGGAGATAACAGACATAATTCTGCTGATAGTAGGTTCTGGGGATTTGTACCTGAAAACCATATTGTTGGGAAAGCTTTATTCGTTTGGATGAGTTGGGATACAAATGCAAAAGGTCTGAAAAAAATCAGATGGAACAGACTATTTAGAAGTGTTAAATAACCCTTTATTACCTACTGCTTATTTAGCCCCAATTTCCTATTACGCTATTTTATTGCAACATAAAAATTGCAACATAGAAATGCATGAGCATTTTGTAAAACAAAGCATCAGAAACAGATGTGAAATTTATGGTGCTAATGGAAAATTAAGATTAACTATTCCTAAAGAGAGAAAAGGAAGTAGTAAAACCATTATCAAGGAAATCAAAATTTCATATAAAGAAGATTGGCAAAAACTACATTGGAATGCCATAAAATCAGCTTACAACTCCTCCCCTTTTTTTGAATACTACCAAGATGAACTTGAGCCTTTTTTCAAAAAAAAAGAAAGTAATCTAGTTGATTTTAACAACAAATTACAAGAAGTAATTCTTGAACTTTTACAAAAAGATAAAGGTCCTGATTTTACAACATCATATCATCATAAAACAGAGTTTGCTGATTTAAGAAATCATGATTTCATCTTAGAGAACTCATCAAAATACAACCAAGTATTTATGGAAAAGAACGGTTTTATTCCTAACCTCTCTATTTTGGATTTACTCTTTAATTTAGGGCCTGAAAGTTCAGATTATTTGCATAATATAGACATTAGTATTGAAATTTAAGATTCTAGACAAAATAAGTCTAACATCTAATTACTAATATCTAACATCTATTTTCTATTTTTGACAAAAAATTACAGCATGGCAGATTTAGATTTCAATAAGAATGATGATAAAATGAGGTTGCTTATTTCAGAAATGAAAAGAAAGCATGCTCAAGTATCTTTAGGAGGAGGAAAAAAGAAGATTGAAAAACAACATGCCAAAGGAAAACTTACTGCTCGTGAGCGTATTGACTACCTAAAAGATACTGATGCCAGCTTTTTAGAAATTGGTGCTTTTGTTGGAGTTGGAATGTATGCTGAATATGGTGGCTGTCCATCAGGTGGGGTTGTTGCAGGTATGACTTATGTAAAAGAGGTGCAATGTATAGTAGTTGCCAATGATGCTACTGTAAAAGCTGGTGCTTGGTTCCCCATAACAGCCAAAAAGAATTTGCGTTTGCAAGAAATTGCAATGGAGAACAGATTACCAATCATCTACTTGGTGGACAGTGCAGGAGTATTTTTACCAATGCAAGATGAGATATTCCCAGACAAAGAACACTTTGGTAGAATGTTTCGAAATAATGCTCGTATGAGTTCAATGGGAATTACACAAATTTCTGCTGTAATGGGAAGCTGTGTCGCTGGTGGAGCTTACCTTCCTATTATGTCTGATGAAGCACTAATTGTAGACAAAACAGGATCTATATTTTTGGCAGGGAGTTACCTAGTAAAAGCGGCTATTGGGGAGAGCATTGATAACGAAACTTTAGGTGGTGCGACTACTCATTGCGAAATTTCAGGCGTTACGGATTACAAAGCAAAGAACGATAAAGATGCTTTGGATAAAATTCGAAATATAATGGATAAAATTGGGGATAGCGAAAAGGCAGGTTTCAACAGGAAAGAAAGTAAAGCTCCAAAAGAGAACGAAAGAGAAATTTATGGAATATTACCTAGGGACAGAGCAAAACCTTACAACATGAGGGGCATCATTGCTCGACTTGTAGATGATTCCGAATTTGAAGAATACAAAGAAGGATACGGACAATCCCTAATTTGCGGATATGCCAGAGTACATGGTTGGGCAGTCGGTATTGTTGCCAACCAAAGAGAGATGATAAAAACCAAAAAAGGAGAAATGCAATTTGGGGGTGTTATCTATTCAGACTCGGCAGATAAAGCAGCACGATTTATTGCCAATTGTAATCAAAAGAAAATACCATTGGTATTCTTGCAAGATGTTACTGGATTTATGGTAGGCTCTCGTTCCGAGCATGGTGGAATTATAAAAGATGGTGCCAAAATGGTTAATGCTATGGCTAATTCTGTAGTTCCTAAATTTACGGTTATTATAGGGAATTCATATGGTGCAGGAAACTATGCTATGTGTGGTAAGGCTTACGATCCAAGACTAATTGTTGCTTGGCCTACTGCTCAGTTAGCGGTTATGGGAGGAGAACAAGCTGCTAAGGTTTTATTGCAGATTGAAAAAGCATCTTTAAAAGCAAAAGGAGAAGAAATTGATGAAAAAGTAGAAAAGGAACTTTTAAAAACTATTACTGATAGATACAACAAACAAACCTCTCCTTATTATGCTGCTTCTCGTTTGTGGGTAGATGCTATTATCGACCCACTAGAAACGCGTAAAGTAATCTCTATGGGAATAGAAGCAGCCAACAATGCACCAGTAAAAGAAGCTTATAATCCTGGGATTATTCAGAGTTAGAATAAAAAATCATTCCCTATATTTGCACCCTTAATAACAAGAATAAATGATTAACATTACTCTTCCTGATGGAAGTATTAAACAAGTAGAAAGCGGAACTTCAGCTATGGATATTGCCATTGGTATTTCTGAAGGTTTAGCACGGAATGTGCTATCGGCTAGTGTAAACGGAGAAGTTTGGGATGCAAACCGTGCTATCACTACCGATTCTACCCTTACCCTACATACTTGGAATGATAAACAAGGAAAGATGAGTTTTTGGCATTCTTCTGCACACATTATGGCAGAAGCTTTAGAAGCTCTTTATCCTGGGGTTAAGTTAGGTATTGGTCCTGCAATCGATAATGGATTCTATTACGATATCGATTTAGGAGACAGAGTCTTATCTTCTGATGAGTTACCTAAAATTGAGCAAAAAATGAAAGAATTAGCTTCTCAGAAAATGTCGTTTGAAAGAAAGGATGTTTCAAAAGAAGAAGCAATTGCTTATTTTACTGAAAAAGGAGATGAATATAAGCTAGAATTACTAGAAGGATTAGAAGATGGAAACATCACTTTCTACTCACAAGGTAATTTCACTGATTTATGTAGAGGTCCGCATATTCCTTCATCAGGAAAAATAAAGGCAATTAAATTATTAAATATTGCAGGAGCTTATTGGAGAGGAGACGAGAACCGTAAGCAACTTACTCGTATTTATGGAGTGTCATTTCCTAAACAAAAAGAACTTACTGCACATCTAGAATTATTAGAGGAAGCTAAAAAGCGTGACCATAGAAAATTAGGGAAAGAAATGGAGCTGTTTACTTTTTCACAAAAGGTTGGTCAAGGTTTACCATTATGGTTACCAAAAGGTGCTCAACTCCGTGAAAAATTAGAGAACTTACTTAAAAAAGCACAAACACAAGCAGGTTATTTACCTGTAATCACACCACATATCGGCCATAAAGATTTATATGTTTGTTCTGGTCATTACGAAAAATACGGAGAGGATTCTTTCCAACCTATCCGAACTCCTAATGAGGGAGAAGAGTTTTTCTTAAAACCTATGAACTGCCCTCACCATTGTGAGATTTATAAATCAAAGCAATATTCTTACCGTGATTTACCCGTTCGTTTTGCAGAGTTTGGTACTGTTTATCGTTACGAACAATCAGGAGAATTGCATGGTTTAACTCGTGTCAGAGGATTTACTCAAGATGATGCGCATTTATTTGTTCGCCCTGACCAAGTAAAGCAAGAGTTTATTAATGTTATTGACCTTGTCCTTTATGTTTTCAATGCCTTAGGTTTTGAAGATTTTAAAGCACAAATCTCTTTACGTGACCCTGAAAACAAAGCTAAATATATTGGTTCGGATGAAAACTGGGAGAAAGCAGAATCTGCAATTATTGAAGCAGCTGCTGAAAAAGGATTAGAAACAGTTGTTGAATATGGAGAAGCAGCATTTTATGGTCCTAAGTTAGATTTTATGGTAAAAGATGCTTTAGGGAGAGAATGGCAATTAGGAACAATTCAAGTAGATTACAATTTACCAGAGCGTTTTGAACTAGAATACACAGGTACTGATAACAAGAAACACAGACCAGTAATGATACACAGAGCGCCATTCGGTTCTATGGAGCGATTTGTAGCAGTTCTAATTGAGCATTGCGGTGGCAACTTCCCTCTTTGGCTAGCCCCTGATCAGTTTATAATATTACCTATCAGTGAGAAATATCACGATTATGCAGAAAAAGTATCTCAATTCCTAAAAAAATACGATATTTGCGGCCCAATTGACCATAGGGCTGAAACTACCGGAAGAAAGATTAGAGATGCAGAAGTTTCAAAAGTACCTTACATCATAATTGTGGGAGAGAGAGAGGAAAATGAAGGAACAATCTCAGTTCGTAAGCATGGTGGTGAAGATTTAGGCAGTATCTCTTTAGAGAAATTTATAGATTTGATAACAAAAGAAATAGATAATTTAACAGCTTTTAATAACTAAAATAACAGAACAATCGCAAAAAAGAGGCCATTTAGAGGAAGGGTAATTAAGAAAAAATTACACAAAACTAATAGAGAAATTACATCAGCATTCGTAAGAATGGTAGGTGAAGGTGTAGAGCCAAAAATCTGTTCCATTGATGATGCAATAAAAATTGCCAATAACTTAGGACTTGATTTAGTAGAAATTTCACCAAATGTTGACCCTCCAGTTTGTAAAGTTATTGATTATAAAAAGTTCATTTACGACCAAAAGAAAAAACAAAAAGCGATAAAAAGCAAGGCGCAAAAGGTTGTAATAAAAGAATTAAGGTTCGGTCCAAACACTGGAGAACATGATTTTGATTTTAAATTGAAACATGCCAAAAGTTTTTTGGAAGATGGAGCAAAAGTAAAAGCGTTTGTATTCTTTAGAGGAAGATCAATTGTATTTAAAGACCAAGGACAAATTTTACTTTTAAAACTTGCACAAGCCCTAGAAGACATAGGAGTAGTAGAAAATATGCCAAAGCTTGAAGGAAAGAAAATGATAATGATAATAGCACCAAAAAAGAAGAAATAAAACTAAGAGACAATGCCAAAAATGAAAACAAAGGCTGGAGCCAAAAAGAGATTCAAACTTACAGGTTCTGGTAAACTAAAAAGAAAGCATGCGTTTAAGTCACACATCTTAACAAAGAAAGAGACTAAACAAAAGCACAACTTAACTAAGACTGGATATGTATCAAAATCTGATACTAAGAGTGTTAAACTTCAGTTAGGAATTTAAAAACAAATTAGGTTATTAACCAGGTATGTAGTTCAAACAAGGGCACAAAAATTTAAAGCCACTATACACCAAAAACAATTAAATTATGCCAAGATCGGTCAATTCAGTAGCTGCAAAAGCTAGAAGAAAAGCAATATTAAAAGCTGCCAAAGGTTACTTTGGGAGAAGAAAAAATGTACATACAGTAGCAAAGAATGCTGTAGAAAAAGGTTTGCAATATGCATACCGTGATAGAAAAAACAAAAAAAGAACTTTCCGTGCATTATGGATTCAAAGAATCAATGCAGGAACAAGACAGTTTGGAATGTCTTATTCAGTATTTATGGGTAAAGTTCACGCTAATGGAATCGAATTAAATAGAAAGGTTTTAGCTGATTTAGCAATGAACCATCCAGAAGCTTTTAAAGCAGTAGTGGATAAAGTAAAATAAATTTTTTAGTTGGTGCTAAAAAAGAAAAGGCGATCATTTGTTCGCCTTTTTTATTACTTATATTTTTTAACCTATTTAGAAAGTTCCTCTTTCACTATTTTAGAAATAAGCGCACCATCTGCTTTCCCGTTAAGCCTACCCATTAATGGTACCATGCATTTTCCCATATCAGCAGGAGATGATGCACCAACCTTTGCAATAACTTCTTGCACAACTTTTCTAACTTCTTCCACTCCCATTTGAACTGGTAAATAAGGCTCTAAATAAGCCAATTGATTCACTTCATCAACAGCTAAATCTGGTCTATTTTGTTCTGTAAAAATAGCAGCAGAATCTTTTCTTTGCTTTACTAATTTAGCAATTAATTTTAATGAAATTTCATCAGAAATCTCAGGAATTCCCTCTTTAGTTGCTTCTAGCATTATTGCAGATTTTACAGCTCTCAGTGCTGCAAGTTTATCTACATTTTTAGCTTTCATAGCATCTTTAATATCAGTATTTATTTGTTCTTGTACGCTCATTATTTATTGTATTTTTTATTCTTAGTTCTTAAATTTTCTAATGCTTCAATAGCATAAGTATATTCTGGGTTTATTTCAATTGCCCTACTATAATCAATCTCCGCTTGCTTTACATTTCCTAAAGTTTCAAAACAATTTCCTCTTGAATAATAAGCTTCATAAAACTCAGAATTAGAATAAATTGCATCAGAAAAATTATTTGTTGCTACATCATAAAGGCCTAATTTCATATGGATAAATCCTAAATTATAATGCCCACTACTATTAAAAGGAACTACTTTATGAAGTTCGGCATAAGCATCTAAAGCCTTATTCCACTGCTCCATATCTTGATAAAAAAGAGCTTTATTATATAGTGTGAGTTCATCAGTAGGATTAATTCTAAGTGCATTATTATAATAAACAACTGCAAGAGTGTCTTTTTTAACATGAAAAATCTGTCCTAACTGAACATAGGATTCATAAAAATCAGGGTTTACATTTATTGAGTTTCTGAAACAATTTATTGCAAAATTTTCCTTGCCTACTTGCCTGAATGTATAACCCAATAACATGTGAGTTTTATCTTGATTATAATCTAGTTTTAAAGAGGTATTAAAAGATTCAATTGCCTGCTTATAACTCTTTGGATTAAATGCTCCATAAGCCATCATAAGTTCCCCCATTAAAGCATGTGAATGATAATTACCGTCATTAATCTTGATTGATTTTTCTAAATGATGCTTTACTAAAGAAGGATATTGAGGGTTAGCATTTTGCTTTTTTGAAAGCTCAAAATATATATCAGCAATATTAAATTGAAAATCCGAATTAAGAGAATCTAATCTAATAACTTCTTTATAATCAAAAAGCATAGACTCTAAATTGTTCTTTGATTTATTAAGAGCAACCCTTTCCAATAAGAGCTTAACATTTGTAGGATTTTCTTTTATTTTTTCAGATAAAACAACAATTGCTGACTTTTCTTCCTTTTTCTCATCAGAAGTACCGCAAGAGAAAGCAAATAAAAGTGCAATAAAAGCAAACTTCTTTAACATAAATTACTCCTGTGTAAGCGCTTCTTTAATTTTAGTTTCAATCTCTTCAGATAACTCAGGATTATCAGCAATCATTTGTTTTACTGCATCCCTACCTTGCCCAAGTTTAGTATCACCATAAGAGAACCATGAACCAGCTTTCTTTACAATATCCAAATCAACTGCTTTATCTAAAACTTCACCTGAACGAGAAATTCCAGCTCCAAACATAATATCAAACTCTACTTTTCTGAAAGGTGGAGCAACTTTATTCTTAACTACTTTTACTCTAGTTCTGTTCCCAATAATATCCTCACCATTTTTAATAGCCCCAATTCTTCTAATATCTAAACGAACTGACGAGTAAAATTTAAGGGCATTTCCTCCTGTAGTAGTTTCAGGATTTCCGAACATAACCCCAATCTTCATTCTAATTTGATTGATAAAAATAACAGTACAGTTTGTTTTACTAATAGTAGCTGTCAGTTTCCTTAACGCCTGAGACATTAAACGAGCATGCAATCCCATTTTACTATCACCCATCTCTCCTTCAATCTCTGATTTTGGAGTAAGAGCAGCAACAGAATCTACTACCACTAAATCCACAGCACCTGAACTAATTAAATGATCAGCAATTTCTAATGCTTGCTCACCATTATCAGGTTGAGAAATATATAAATTATCTACATCTACACCAAGTGCAGCTGCATAAGAAGCATCAAAAGCGTGTTCTGCATCAATAAATGCAGCAACACCACCTTGCTTTTGTACTTCAGCAATAGCATGTATCGTTAAAGTTGTTTTCCCTGATGATTCAGGACCATAAATTTCAATCACTCTACCTCTTGGATAACCACCTATCCCTAAAGCTAAATCCAAGTTAATTGAACCTGTTGGAATTGAAGCGATATCCTCCACAACTTTATCTCCTAACTTCATTACAACTCCCTTTCCATATGTTTTTTCTAACTTACCTAATGTAAGTTCCAATGCTTTCATTTTAGCACTTTGCTCCTTATTGCTCATAGTTTTATATTTTATACAAATTAGAGAAATTCTTAATCAATCATCAAAAAAAAGACCTTTGATTTATTAACAAATTTACTTTTTTGAGAAATACTTACAGATATCTGTAATACCACACCTTTCGCACTTAGGTCTTCTTGCTTTACATAAATATCTCCCATGTAAAATAAGCCAATGATGTGCAATATTTAACTTGTCTTCAGGGAAAAGTTTCAATAACTGCAATTCGGCTTGCAAAGGGTTTTTGGCTTTAGTTGTTAAGCCAATTCTATCAGCAACCCGAAAAACATGAGTATCCACAGGCATAGCAGGAATATCATAATAAACTGAACCAACAACATTAGCAGTCTTCCTTCCTACACCAGGAAGTTTTTGCAAGTCTTCTAAATTATCAGGAACTTTGGAATCAAAATCATTTACAAGCATTTTAGCTAAACCAGACAAATATTTTGCTTTGTTTCTTGGATAAGAACAAGATTTGATTAAATCAAAAATCGCATCAATAGAGGCTTCAGCCATAACTTCAGCAACTGGCATTTCAGTAAATAAATTTTTGATAATTATATTCACTCTTTTATCAGTGCATTGAGCAGAAAGCACAACAGCAACCGTGAGTTCAAAAACATTAGTATAATCTAATTCTGTTTTTGCCTCAGGCATATTTTCAGAAAAATGAGCTATAAATTTTTGGGTTCTTTCTTTTTTATTCACAGATACAAAGCTAAAAAATAAAAGGAGGCAACCGCCTCCTTTTAATAACCAAAACCACTTAGTTTAAAGAAATTAAAAACTTATCTTTTGATTTAGTTTTAATTGCCTTTACTGAACTAGCATACGCTAGCAAAGCATCAATTGTTTCTTTTTTTGGTCCTAAATGTGTTTCATTTAGGATTTTGTGTACCGCTTTATCAAAAGACGAAAATTCTTCTTTTAAAAGATGGTCCCACAACTTTAGAGTATAGCTTGTTATCATATATAGTGTTTTTATTATTCATTTCGCTAATTTTAACGAACACTATATAAGTATATTATATCAAAGTAACTTTATTTTTGAGCAAGGTCAATATTTTGCTCCTCTGCTAATTTTCTTAAATTGATAAGGGCATAACGCATTCTCCCTAGTGCAGTATTAATACTGACTCCAGTAATTTCTGATATTTGCTTGAAAGACATATCTTCAAAATATCTCATTTTTAAGACCTCCATTTGATCTTCTGGCAAATCTTTAATCAGCATATTTAAATCAGCATGAACTCTTTTTCGAGTCATTTCTTCATCTTGCCCTCTATCCCCATTATTGATTATATCAAAAATATTAAACTCATCAGTAGTTCTGATTTTTCTCATTTTTGATTCCTTACGGAAATGATCAATCACTAAATTATGTGCAATTCGCATCATCCAAGGCAAAAATTTCCCCTCCTCATTATATTTCCCTCTCTGCAAAGAGTTAATTACTTTTATGAAAGTATCTTGAAAGATATCTTCAGTAATATCACGGTTTTTAATTTTTGACATGATAAAAGCAAATACTCTACTTTTATGTCTTGTCAGCAGAATTTCAAATGATGCATTATCACCATTTAAATAATTTGATACTAATTCTTTATCAGGAATTTCGCTCAATAACATATACTCAGTTTTTAGTTAATAAAAATTTAAAGTAAATGTTTTTCTATAAGCGTATTTTTGTGTTAATTAATTGAATGACAAATATAGGAAAACAAATTTAAATATCCAAATCTTATTTCTTAAGTTTGCAAATTCTGTAAAACTAAATGGCAAAAAAGCAAACTAATACTACTGATAATATTGAGATTAGAGGTGCAAAGCTTCATAACCTTAAAAACATCTCAATAAGCCTACCAAAAGACAAATTAATTGTCATTTCTGGAGTCTCAGGAAGTGGAAAATCATCTTTAGCCTTTGATACTTTGTTTGCAGAAGGGCAAAGAAGATACATTGAAAGTCTCTCATCTTATGCTCGTCAGTTTTTAGGAAAACTACAAAAACCTGATGTAGATGAAATATTAGGAATCTGCCCTGCTATTGCGATTGAACAGAAAACTACTACCAACAATCCAAGATCAACTATTGGTACAAGTACAGAGATATTTGATTATTTGAAATTACTATTTGCTAGAGTAGGAAAAACCTACTCCCCTATTTCAAATAAAGAAGTAAAGCGACAACAAGTAAGTGATGTAGTTAATTTTATTAACTCTCATTTAGAAGGTGATGTGGTTATCATACTTTCAAAGTTTACTTCTGAAAGTAAATACACTTTAGAAACCTTAACACAATTAGGATTTTCAAGAATCTACTTTGAGAATAAATTACACAAGATAAAAAGCCTTAAAAAAGATGGGATATCAATAAAAAAGAAAAAAGTTCATATTGTAATTGATAGAATTCTGCTTGATGAATTTGACAATGAAGCAAGGATAGCTGATTCTGTTCAAACTGCATTTTTTGAAGGAAAAGGAGAATGTTCTGTTCTAGTGAATGACAAGATAAATAACTTTTCAAATAGATTTGAATTAGACGGCTTAACATTTGAAAAACCAAGCACCAATTTATTTGCTTTTAACAACCCATATGGAGCTTGTAAAGCATGTGAAGGATACGGTTCAATACTAGGTATTGACAAGAAAAAAGTAATTAAAAACCAAAACTTATCAGTTTATCAGGGAGTAGTTGCCTGCTGGAGTGGAGAAAAATTAAGCAAATGGAAAGACCGTTTTATCATTCGCTCAGCAAAATTTGATTTTCCTGTACATAGGCCTTACAATGAATTATCAGTAGAAGAGATAGATTTGTTATGGAATGGGAAAAACAAATGCAAAGGAATCAATCAGTTTTTTGATAAATTAGAAAGCGATAAATACAAAATACAAAATAGAGTATTAATTGCAAGGTATAGAGGAAAAACTAACTGTACAGAATGTGGAGGCAGCCGACTAAGAAAAGATGCACTTTATGTGAAAGTAGGATACAAAAATATTGCAGAAATCAACAGCATGAGCATTACAAAAGCTATAGTTTTCTTTAAAAACATAAAGTTAAATAAGGGAGATCAAAAGATAGCTGAAAGGCTTTTGTTAGAAATAAATAGCAGACTTTACTACCTCAGTGAAGTTGGGCTAGGATACCTAACTCTTGACAGAAAATCAAGCACTTTATCAGGAGGGGAATCCCAGAGAATAAAGCTAGCAACATCAATTGGAAGTTCACTTGTTGGAGCAATGTACATACTTGATGAGCCAAGTATTGGATTGCATTCAAAGGATACTGAACGCCTCATTAAAATTTTAAAAGAATTAAGAGATATAGGAAACACAGTAATAGTTGTAGAGCATGATGAAGAAATTATGCAAGAAGCTGATCAGATAATTGACATAGGACCAGAAGCAGGAATAAATGGTGGTGAAATTATTTACCAAGGATTCCTAAAAGATATCTTTAAGGAAAAAAGAAGTTTAACCACTCAATATTTATTAGGGAAACTTGAGATACCTACACCTATAACAAGAAGAAACCTAAAGCACAAAATATCTATTTCTGGAATCTATCAGCATAACCTACAAAATGTAAGTGTGGATATACTACTTGGTGGATTAACCCTAGTAACAGGAATGAGTGGCTCAGGGAAATCAACCTTAGTAAGAGATGTGGTAAAGCCAGCAGTAAATACTTTTTTAGGGAATTACTCATCAGTAAGTAAGAATTTTGAAACAGTAAATATCACTAACAAAAACATTACTAAACTAGAATTTATTGATCAAAACCCAATTGGGAAATCCTCTCGTTCCAATCCATCTACTTACATAAAAGTATATGATGATATTAGAAAATTATTTACTAGACAACCTCTAGCAGAAAAAAGACAATACAAAACTGGTTTTTTCTCTTTCAATGTAGATGGTGGAAGGTGCGAAAATTGCAAAGGAGAAGGAGAAACTACAGTGGAGATGCAATTTATGGCTGATGTACACTTGGAATGTGAGCATTGCAAAGGAAAAAGATTCAAAAAAGAAATACTGGAAATTAAGTTTGCAGAAAAAAACATAGCGGATATTTTAGATTTATCAGTTGATGAGGCAATTGAGTTTTTTGCGAGCAATAATGAAACAAAAATTGCATTAAAACTTCAACCTCTACAAGATGTTGGATTGGGTTATGTGAAACTAGGACAATCCTCCAACACCCTAAGTGGTGGAGAGGCTCAA